>JAOZOG010000439.1 GCA_029933395.1 Sulfurovaceae bacterium
CAGCATTCCCGTACCGATCGTCTCCAGTGGGAAAGTGTTGAGCGAATTGAACAGTGCGGCCACCCTGCAGGCTTTTTACAACATTACCGGGAATCTGTTTTATGACACGATCGATGAACTGGTACTACCCCGAATGGGAATCACCTATCTCCCTGCACAATCAGGGCAGTCTTCCGGCAAACTTCACTTTACCGTAGGGCAGCACTTCCAGGATTTCGAAGTTTCGCACGGTTTCGCCTCACTGGATCTCGCCTCTCCTCAACCTCGCGGCGCATGGCATTTCGGCATCTACACCAATTACGTCACTAACGACTATCTGTTCGATATTCCCGCCGATTGGGCTGCAGCGAATACCCCGGGGCAGATGCTCGCAAGCGGACGCGCCAGGGAGGGGTTGTGGAGTGGAAGAGGTCCGGCACTTTTTGCTTATACACCTTGGGACAGCAATAGCGACACACCTGAAAGAAATGGCTATTTGACACGCATCACACCACTATTACTGTATGGGGTACAGGAAGAAGGCATTGTTGAAATACAGAGTGACGAATCGACCAGCATGAACGGATACAGCGACAGTGACCATTGGCTTGGCGGCGCCTGGTTGACGGCAGGAAAAAAATCTGCCATGATTTTTGCCGGCACGAAGGCGATAGGGAACTCCTGGTACGGCTTTGCCAACGGTGTCGTCTGGCCGCATGACTGTGCAGAACACAATCCGCCAACCTGCCCCGAAGTGCCGCCCTGGCCCTATAACGATCGCGGCTATTGGGCGGATGATTATCAGGCACAGCTGGTTTTTTACGATACAGACGATCTGGCAGCGGTGGCCAGGGGCGAAATGTACTCCTACCAGCCTCAGCCCTATGCCGTTCTGAATCTTACACCGTATCTCTACGATACACAAATCCATCCCGAACGCTATCGACGTGATCTAGTAGGTGCGATATGTTTCGACCGCTCCCACCAGCTTCTCTATCTATTCGAACGGCAGCTCGATGAAGAAAAGAGTATCGTCCACGTCTGGAAGGTAGGAGATAGCGGTTCACTACCGAAGGAGAAAGTAGCGGAAATCTACGTCGCCACATTCGACAGGGCTCCGGATACGAAGGGGCTGGACTACTGGTCGGCTTCCAGTTTGACGATCGAGCAGATCGCCGAGAGCTTTTTCGAGCAGCCGGAAACCAGAGAGAAGTACCCCGATACCCTCGACAACACCACTTTCGTCAATACCATCTATCAAAATCTTTTCAATAGGCCGGCCGACAATGAAGGAAGAGACTACTGGGTTCGCGAACTCGACACTCACGCACAGAGCCGAAAGGATATGATCATCGCTGTCGTGAACGGAGCACAGGGTACCGATAAAACCATACTGACCAACAAGACGACGGTAGGACTCGACTTCGCCGACAGTGGATTGAGCGACTACGATCGATCTGTCGAGATTATGCGTGGTATTACCGAAGATCCCGCCACGGTGGAGGCGGCAGCGCGACAGATCGTCATCTGGGAAGGGTAGAGATATCTCTCCGATAAAGGTGAGAAGAAATCCACTCGAACAAGTCTTGAATTATTCGAAACTTAGTTTTCTATTTAAATTTTTGATATTTTATTAGAATTGAGCCCTCTGAATAAACCCCACTTTTCATACACCCTATAAATAAGTACCTTGTGGAGCTTCCCAAGATTCATTTTTCGTAACCCCCTCATTAACCCCACCAAACCAACTTTAAGCTATTCAATTTCAAGATCCAATCCACAACGAA
>JAOZOG010000440.1 GCA_029933395.1 Sulfurovaceae bacterium
CTCTTTGGATTCGCAATCGTACTGTTTTACCAACTCGGCGATATTCGCATCGATTGTCTGATCGACATAGATCTCATTGCCGGCGGCATCGATGGCCAGTCCGCACCCGATTGTAACGACGCATCCCTCCTTGGGCGCTATTTCCAGGCCGCACACCACACCCCATCCGTGCAGCATACGGTTGAGGAGTTTTCTCTTGCCGTCATGGTAGATCTGCTCCTCCCTGAACTCTCTGTCGGTCATCAGCTGACCGTGGAAATAGCGTGTCCTTTTGAAGCCGTTGTAGTCGCATTTGTCCCTCTTTTTTTCATTGCCCATCGTTTCCTCCTTCTCGTTTATGATTTTCTTTTTTGCTGTTTGGCATTGACGACAAACCAGCCGACGAAATCTCCGCCCTCGGTTCCGTTGCCGGATGGAAGTCTGCCTCCGATATGGTTGCCGTCGAGTGCAATACCGTTTTTGTCGAGAATAAAGTCGCTCTTCAGCGTGATGCGGATCGTTCCGCCATGATTTTTCAGGATAGAACTTGCCTCGACGTTGTCTTTTATCCAGAGTATGGACGGAATGAAGCGGAACTTCGTGTCGTTTTCTTCACTGACAATCTTTTCGGCCGGTATGTGCATTGTATAGTCGTAGCTGGTGCTCTCATCGGTGATGACGGCATCGACAAGAAATGTAAATCTGTCGACGGTCTTGGGATCGATGCTCCTGTCAAACTCTATCCAAACCCCTTTTGTAATCAACTTTACAAAATCGTTCCAGACGATCGTCTCACGGTGCGGCCATCCTGTTTCGACAACGTGAAAGAGGTCTTTGTGGAAGCAGTGAATCAAATCGTAGAGAACGCGATTGCTGTATACCTGCTGCCGCATCGAGCAGTTGTCGATCTCTATGTTTCCCTGCGCATCTTTGGTTACGACGGCAAGCACAACACAGTGACACTCTCCGCACGTATCGCATCTTTCGTCCCGCAGTTTGTCGCAGAGGTATCGATGGAGCGATGCGCTCTTCTCATCGAGCGGGCAGAGAGCCTCGTTCTCCGTTTCCAGGATTTCGTACGGGACAACCTTTATTTTAGAGCTCTCCATAATCCGGTTGTGTGCAGTTTTTTCTTTCTCATCGCAGACTATGGGGGGCAGGGCTACGGGCTCCGTATTGCATTCATAATACTCAATGCAGATGATGCGCTTTGCTGCGTCAGACTCCTCTTTCCCCTCTTCGGACGGTTCCCAGTCCAACGATACAACCTGCTCTTCGCACAGAGCGATCTCTCTACCGCAGTCATCGATCGCCAAGCCAGGAGTGACACAGACCGTATCGCCGCTTTTTTCTACCACATCCAGCCCGCAGACAACCCCGGTCCCGTTGACCATCCGGTTGATGAGCCACCGTTTTTCGTTGAAATATGCCTGCTCGGCAAAGTAGTCCCGCACGGTCATCAGCTTTCCATAAAAATAGTTGTTTCGCACAAAGGGAGAAACCCTGCAGACCCCGCATGCTTTTGCTGTATTTTTTCCCATCATATCCTCCTCTTGTAAATTCTGTCAGATCAAAGCGGTATCCGATCCCAGGATGGATCGGCGCTCCGTTTTTCCGCCGTTTTCGCCATTGTCATACGCAATCAGGTTCGTTCCCAGTATGGCATTATTTCCTATCCGGATGGGACGGTAGTCTTCCACCCGGGTATTCACACCTGCATAGCGCCATGGACCCGTGCGCAACGACTCTCTCATGTTTCGCAGTGTATAGATGGTATGCGCCGG
>JAOZOG010000010.1:0-7369 GCA_029933395.1 Sulfurovaceae bacterium
TAGGAAGAATTTGCATTGTGCTATTATTATCTTCCTTGCGGGTATCGATAAAATATTTGGCGTAAGCTCCTCCGGAGAAGTCTTCGTTGTGGACAAAATAGTTGAGCCTGGACTCCTGCAGTGGTACCGCTCCAAAATGACTCATCGGTTTTTTCTGCAAATAGATGTAGTCGATATCATTAAGGTAGGTTGCATTGATATAGAGTCCATCAACCAACTCTTTATCATCTGAAGAGAAAAATCGTTTGAGTACGCTTGCAGAATTGTAGATCATCTCAAATCCATAATGCGAGTCATTCTTGATTCCATTCTCTAAGACATAATCATCATTGTCCTTGAAATATCCCATACGAATGGCGCCAGCCGAATACATTGAATCGGCAAAACGGAATGTACCATAACCGCCATATCCCCTGATTGTACGTATTTGGGGTCTCAACTCTACATCCCAACTGCGTGAAGGTGCCCAGTAGAGAGGCTGCTCATAGATAAATCCATCAGTTTTGGAATAGCCGAAACTCGGAAAAAGGAGGCCGGAACTCCTCTCTTTATGTGTCGAGTAACCGAAATAGGGGGTATAGAGGACAGGAACGTCCCAAAATTTCACTTTGACATTCCGCATTGTCATATAGTGTGCTTTTCCCTCATAGTGTGCACTTTCGGAGTAGAATGTCCAATCTTTTTTCTTGGGATCACAACTCGACATCATCGTAGGGCCAAACGTGATATTCCCATCCTGCTTCGATGCTTTTTCTGAAAAGATCCAGACATCATTGTCATCTGACAAGAAGACTTTCTTGAATGTAACCTTTTTGGATTCAGTATTGATCTGGATCTCATCAGAGCGAATTTTACTTCCTTTGAGACCCAGAAGCTCCGTATCTTTCCCCGAGAGAGTCAACGTATTTTTCTCTTTGTCATATTGTGCAGTAGATGACTGAATAACACTGTCTCCATAGTGGACAACAACATTGCCGCTTGCCGTAACAGTCGTCCCTGTCGAAGAGAGCTGCTGCGCCATTATTTCGATTCTATCCTCTTTGGCTTCAGAGGCAACCAGTAAAAAAACGGCTATCATAAATATTTTATACATCTACTACCACACATCCTGTCAATTTATCATGCAGTGTCTGCACCATTGGATTAAAAAAGGCCATTGCAAAGCCCAGATAAAAAAATGTCTCACTGACGATTCTCAATGCTGCCCTTGCTGCCGCGATATGAAGCGGCGGAATGGTATCCGTCTGCAATGAAACAACTTTGATTTTCATCAGATATTTTCCCAGCGTCATCCCGCTTTGCCAGACAAAAAACGTATGATAAAGGATTTTGATCGAAACAATAATCAAAAAGTTTTCCGTCATAAAAAGATTGATCTCTTCTATCGTCCGAAGTGATGCAATCTGCGACCAGAAAATAGCCAGGAACAGGAAACTGATGACCAGATCATCGATCACGAAAGCGCCTACTCTTTTTTTGGGGAGTGCGATCTGTTCCTGCTGCTGGAGTGTATTTTGTTCCATTATGTCTCAAGCTCCAGTGCCTGATAGGCAATATCGGTCCGACACTGCTTCCCGATGAAATGGACCTGTCCGCAAAGCAGATAGGCTCTGTCGTGTGCCTCTTTGATTGTCTCTCCGATACCGACACAAACCAGTACGCGTCCACCGGTAGCAAAAAGTTTACCCTCTTCTCCCCGACTCACCCCGGCAAAAGAGATGTGTGCATTCGATGCGATATCGTTATGCACGATATCGTCGATAATAATCTCGGCTGGCTCTGAATTCTTGTAAGGGTAGTCCCTGCTTGCCATGACAACGCCGACAGCATATTTGTCGTAAAACGTAATCTGTGCATCTTTCAAATCGCCCGTTGCCGCTTTATAAAAAAGTTCACTTGCAGGTGACTTGAGCAGAGGCATCAGTATTTCGCACTCCGGATCTCCGAAACGTACGTTGTATTCCAGAATAATCGGTTCTCCATCGACAACCATTACACCGATGAAAAGTACGCCTGTAAACGGCATCCCCTCTGCCTCCATCCCCCTCAGTGTCGGCTCGATCACGCGCTCTTCCAACTTGCGATAGATTTCATCATTGACCAATGGTGTCGGTGCGTAGGCTCCCATCCCACCGGTATTGGGGCCCTCATCATTATCTAAAAGACGCTTGTGATCCTGTGCTGCGGGAAGTACGACATAATCTTTGCCGTCACAAATAGCAAAAACGGAAAGCTCATAGCCATCCAGAAACTCTTCGACGACGATCTTCGTTCCCGCCTCACCGAAAGAGTTTCCTGACAGCATCTCGCCTGCGGCCCTTTTCGCTTCATCGTGTGTCTGCGCAATGATGACACCCTTGCCTCCGCAAAGTCCGTCCGCTTTGACAACGATCGGCACATCCAGTCTGTTGATAAATCCGTAGGCATCTTCGAGAGAATCTGTTTCGATATAGCGTGCAGTAGGAATATTGTGGCGGGCAAGAAAATTCTTCATAAAGATCTTGGAGCCTTCCAGTTGTGCTGCCTGCGCAGTCGGGCCGAATATCGTCAAACCTCTTTCTCTGAAAATATCTACAATCCCTGCGACCAGTGGAGCTTCCGGCCCTACTATTGTCAGATCGATCCCTTTTTTTTCGACAAAATCTGCCAATTTCGAAAAATCTGTGATGGAGAGATTTTCACCCAATTGATCGGAAGCACCATTTCCCGGAGCAAAATAGAGGCGATCTACACTCTCATCCCTTTTCAGCGCCAGACCAATTGAATATTCGCGCCCGCCACTTCCTACAATCAATATATCCATCTATTTTTCTCCGAAAGCATAGTGGTAATGATTAACAATGATTATTTTAAAATGAAAAACCTTCATGGAAAACTCCCTGTCCCTTGTTTTCAACAATAGCAATTGTTAATCATTACGCCAAAAAGCCCGGATAGCCGTTCTGTTTATTAGTCGGCCCTAATAAGCCAACGGTGTAGGAGAGAGCGGATCTTTAGGGGGCAGATCCTCACCGGAAAACCGGCTCAAACAGAAGTGCCCGCACACCGACCCGACTACATGTCCCACAAAAACTAAATGTTGGACCCCATATACAGTGATCGAACTATCCAGGTAAATAAATTGTAACCTATTTAATATTAAAAAAGAGTAAAAGCATAAATTCTTACAACAACTACGCTATATTGCGGCACTTCTGTCTACAGGGACATCGCTTTTTCGATACACGAATCGATCAGAGGAGTATCGGCTACCACGAAGTGACTCTTCTCCGGAAGATGGACTCGAGTAGAGTGGCCGATAACCACAGCGGTATAACTGTTCAGCCAGTTAAAATTTTTGAGAAAACAGTGTATTGTCGAAGGAGAAGTGAAGATAATCACCGAGGATTCCGGAGGCTGCTCACTTGGGCTATAATGCCTGCAGGCAGTCCTGTAGATAACCTGCTCCTGAAGCAGAATCCCTCTTTTCTGAAGAAACCCTTTGCTGTCAAAAGAGACCGTTTCGGGACGAAGATAGAGGATATGGCGTTCTTGAAAAAACCGGGCAATATCCTCTGAGAGCTGCTCCCCATAATAATTTTTGGGGTGGAAAATGACTTCTCCCCCCAGTGCTTCGACCTGCTTTTTGGTGGCCGGACCGATAGCAATGACAGGAATTTTTTTCCACTCGGGATCGATTGCTTCGGCTGTCACTACCGCCTGCTTTGAAGTAAACATCAGGGTGTCACAGGAGGAAAAATCGATCCTCTCCGCAACACGCTCAAAGCGGATCATCGGGAGTGACAGGACACCCTCTTTGGGCAAAGGGGAGAGGAGATAGATCGGCCTGTCAACTTTCAAGTCGCTTCTCCAGATCGGCAACCTCAACACCGTGAAACATCGCTTCGTTGACATGTTCATCGTCATAGGGATCAAAGTGAGGCGTGATCACCCATCGTTTGTCGGGTTCCAGTGCCATAATCTTCGCTTCTACCTCTTCTGCGATCCGATGGGCTTCCAGCAAAAGCATATCCGGTCGCAGGACCATATGGAATTCAATAAAATTCGTCGTCCCGTCCGTCCGTGTTTTGAGCCAGTGATGGCCTGTGACTTCCGGGTGCGCGGAGAGTATCGCCTCGATCTCGTCAACGATCTCCTTATCGAGTGAACGGTCAAGAAGCATCATCACACCCTCCTCGATAATTTCGTAGGCAGAGTAGATGATATACATACCAATCGCCAGACCAAAAAGCGCATCGATGATATCCAATCCAGTCAGATAGACCAACCCCAATGCCAGCAAAACGGCTCCATTACTCCAGAGGTCTGTTTTGTAGTGCAGCGCATCTGCCTTGATGACAATGCTCTTCGTCTCTGCAGCGATACGCATCAGATAGCGCACCAGAAGATAGGTCACAACAATCGAAAAGACCATGACGACGATCGACGGCCCCAACAGCCCCGTCGTCGATCCGTCGATCATCTTTCTGACTGATTCATAGATGATAAAGAGGCCCGACATCGTAATCACTGTCCCCTCGATCACACCGGCGAGTGCCTGAATCTTTCCCTTTCCATACTGAAACACTTCATCAGGATGCTCTTCGGATTTCTTGATCGCAAAAAAGTTGAAGACAGAGACGACGGAGTCGAGCAGCGAATCGATAGCGGAAGCCAGTACGGCAATCGATCCGCTTGCGATTCCTATTGCCAACTTGACAATAACCAGCACAACTGCTACCGAAGTAGAAACGACAGTTGCTTTTTTTTGTGGCGACATCATACTCTTTGGCATGGGGAGACCTTCGGTTTCAGATAGTGTATTTTAACAAAAAATCTCTAAGAGGATAAGGAGCCGGGGCTTTAGCCCCGACAAAGGAAGCATAGTTTATAAAGTCTAGAGTGCCTTGCTTGCAATCTTCGCTACTCTGCTCGCAAAGGATGCTTTGTCTTTAGGCTCCATACCCTCAGAGAGTTTAGCACTGTCGAGCAGGATCCAGGCGATATCGGCAAAGAGGGTGTCATCTTTCAAGTCGCCCAATTTTTTGATCATTTCATGCTCTGGGTTTATTTCGAGGATTAGAGGAACATCCGGTACCTCCTGTCCCATTTGACGGAACATATGTGCCATACTTGCCATCGGGTCGGAGCTGTCTTTGACGACGCAGCTTGGACTCTCTGTCAGTCGTGTCGTTGTCTTGACCTCTTTGACCTCTTCTCCGAGAACCTCTTTGATTCTCTCAGTCAGCCCTTTATACTCTTTGTCGAGCTCCTCTTTCTCCTCTTCACTCAGGCTGTCTGGTGCATCGATTGTCGTGACATCTTTGAATTCCCACTCTTTGTAGCTTCCGATTGCTGGCGTGACGATCTCATCGATCTCTTTATCGTCCATCACCAGCACTTCGATATCCGCCTTTCGATAGGCTTCGAGCAGTGGTGAATGTTTCAGCACATTCTCATCTTCACCAATGATGTAGTAGATCTCTTTTTTGGTCTCCCCTTCTCTCTCTCCGGCACGCTTGATATAGTCATCCAGCGATGTCAGCCCATCTGTCTTCGTACTCTTGTATCGTACGATCTCCAGCAGAGTCTCCTTGTTGGTATAATCCGTATAGATTCCCTCTTTGACGACTTTATTGTACTGCGAAGTAAAGATTTCGAATTTCTCGTCATCCAGTTTTTTGATCGCTGCGAGTATCTTTTTGACAGAGTTCTGCTTGATATTGGCGAGGATCCTGTTCTCCTGGAGAATTTCTCTGCTGATATTGAGTGGAAGATCTTCGCTGTCGATGATCCCTTTGACAAATCTCAGATAAGGAGGCAGAAGCTCTTTGTCGTCATCGGTAATAAAGACGCGCTTGACATAGAGCTTGACACCCGGCTGATAATCTGCCCGGTAGAGATCCATCGGTGCAGTTTTGGGAATATAGAAAAGTGTTGTGAACTCCTGTGCCCCCTCTACTTTGTTATGCAGCCAAGTCAGCGGCTCATCATCGCCGTGTGCCAGGGTTTTGTAAAATTCGATATAGTCTTCATCACTGAGCTCGGACTTGGGCAGTGTCCAGAGTGCTGTCGCTGCATTGATCTGCTCAGACTTTTTGACAATTTCTGTCTTCTTATCGTCACCCTCGCCGGTTGTCTCCTCTTCCGAGTATTTCAGGATGATGGGATAGGCGATATGGTTGGAGTACTTCTTGACAACCTCCTGAGTCCGCCACTTGTCGAGAAACTCTTTCTCGTCCTCTTTGAGTTTGATATAGATGACAGTACCATGCTCCTCTTTGGTGACCGGCTTGATCTCATATTCGCCGGTACCGTCAGTGCTGAACATGTAGGCTTGCTCTTCGCCTGCTTTCTTGGTGATCACATCCACCTTGTCAGCCACCATAAAGACGGAGTAGAAGCCGACTCCGAACTGTCCGATGAGATGGCTGTCCTTCTTGGCATCGCCTGTGAGACTCTCAACAAAAGATTTGGTCCCGGATTTGGCAATCGTACCGAGGTTGCTCATCAACTCCTCTTCATTCATTCCGATACCATTGTCGCCAATGGTCATAGAGCCATCCTCTTTGTCCAGTCCGATCGTGATCTTTCCGGACCACTCTCCCTCTTTGAACTTCTCATCTGTCAAACGAAGATAGTTGAATTTATCCAGTGCATCACTGGCATTGGAGACCAGCTCCCTGATAAAAATCTCTTTATTGGAATAGAGTGAGTGTGTCATCAGCTTGAGAAGCTGACCGATTTCTGTTTGAAATTGATGTTTTGCCATCATATTCTCCTTTGTGTGAATCATAATTTTTCGGGATTATACACAAAAAGAGGATTAATTTCAAGAGTTTATGAAGAATAGTTTAGCCAAAGTGGCTAAACTATTCTAAAACATTAAGTAAAACCTATTTAGAGCCTTTGTTTGTTTTGTATCCTACTCCCACTCGATCGTGGCGGGCGGCTTGGAGCTGATATCGTAGACAACGCGGTTGATCCCGTCGATCTCATTGATGATTCTTCGGCTCATATTTTCAAGAATATCGTGCGGTATATGGGCAAAAGTTGCCGTCATTCCATCCACCGACTCGACCATTCGGATGCAAACCGTATTGTCATAGGTACGATTGTCTCCCATCACACCGACCGACTGCACATTGAGGAGGACCGTAAATGCCTGCCAGACCTTATCATAATAGCCCGTTGCACGAAGCTCTTCCTGCATAATCTCATCAGATTCACGAAGCAGCCTCAAGGCCTCATCATTGACCTCACCCATCACACGGATAGCAAGCCCCGGTCCGGGAAAAGGATGCCGGCCGATCATCTGCCTGGGGAGGCCGAGTTCCAGTCCAAGTTTCCGCACCTCATCCTTGAAAATCTCTCTGAGCGGCTCCACCAG
>JAOZOG010000010.1:7469-22823 GCA_029933395.1 Sulfurovaceae bacterium
CTGTCTACGCCGCCGCTGACGCCACAGAGTACTTTTCGGTCACCGACCTGCTTTCGTATCTCCGCAATCTTCTCTTTGGCAAAACCGCCCATATTCCAGGTGCTTTCACAACCACAGATGTATTTGGCAAAGTTTTTGAGCATTTTGACACCCTCGACAGTGTGATGCACTTCGGGATGAAACTGAAAAGCATAAACCTTTCTGTTCTCATCTGCGATCGCCGCATAGGGTGAATTTTCACTGATACCGATCGCCTCGAATCCCTCCGGCAGCTTCTCTGCTTTGTCACCATGACTCATCCAGACGACAGAATCGTTCTCAACATTTTTGAAGATCGGAGAGTTCTCTTTGATGATCTGCAGGCGTGCCTTGCCATACTCGTGGTGATCGGCAGGAATGACCTCGCCGCCAAAATGCTGTGTAATCAGCTGCATTCCGTAACAGATACCCAGAATCGGCAGTCCCAGTTCCCAGATGCCCTCATCGGGACGGTGTGCATCTTCCGCATAGACCGAAGCCGGCCCTCCTGAAAAAATAATACCCCGCGGCTTTCTCGCTTTGATCGCTTCGATCTTTTCTCTGTAAGGTACCACTTCACAGTAGACACCACTCTCTCTCAATTTTCTCGCGATCAATTGTGTGTATTGTGATCCAAAATCCAATACAATAATAGGAACCTGCTTCATAACTACCTTTGCTCTTTGTTATCGGGTTAAACCATTGGTTTAACCCTCTGCTTCTATCCTTTGGCGGGCCAAAGCATTTCTACTCACTAATCTGCTGTCAATATCTGCCTAATACAGTCCCAAGATTTCGAACTGAACATACCAAAGAATAATCGATACAATATATCCCACCAGAATCGTCCAGGCATATTTCATATGAGAACCAAACGTATAGATACCTCTGAGTCGCCCCATCACACCGACACCGGCAGCCGAACCAAAACTGATCAGACTGCCTCCGATACCTGCTGTCAGCGTGACAAGCATCCACTGATCAAGACCCATTTCGGGACTCGCTTTCAGGATCGCACTCATTACCGGTACATTGTCTACGATCGCAGAGAGGAAACCGACACCGATATTGGATGCTGTCGGGCCGATCAGGCCATAGAGGTCATGGATATAGTTGAGGTAGCCAAGGTAGTGTAACGCACCTACAGCAGAGAGGATACCGAAGAAGAAAAGCAACGTATCGTTCTCAATCTTTTTCATATTAATAAAAACATCAAAACCATCCGTACTGCGCGAAGTCAAACGGAATGAGTAGAGCTTGAGCAGTGCCAAACCGAACATCATACCCCACATCGCGGGGAAGTGAAAAAACTGATGCCCCAATACCGCGATCAAAATCGTAGCAGCCCCCAGATAGACAACCGTCATACCACCCTCTCTGATGGCAGGTTTCTTCTCTGTCTCTGCATCGAAAGGGGGCTTCCCCTCCGGAACGAACCGGCCAAGCAGCCACGCCGTCACAACCCAACCGACAATAGACGGTACAAAGAGGAAGAGGAAGTCTACAAACTCTCCCTTGCCCGCTGTCCATGCCATCAGCGTGGTGATATCACCAAAGGGGCTCCATGCACCGCCGGCATTGGCCGCAACAACGATGTTGATCGCACCCGGTACCAGAAAGGCATGATTTTTCTTGTCGATCGTGAAGAGTACAGTTGAAAGGATCAATGCCGTCGTCAGGTTGTCTGCAACAGGCGAGATGAAGAAGGCCAGGAGTCCGGTCAACCAGAAGAGTTTCTTGTAGGTAAAGCCCTTGGAGATGAGCTGGAACTTCAGTGACTCAAAAACACCCCGTTCGATCAGTGTCTCGATGTAGGTCATCGCCACGAAGAGGAAGAAGAAGATCTCTGCGATCTCTTCGATCAGGATCGTCATTTCATGATGAAGCGGCTCGGGATCCATTCCATTGATGGCATAGTAAATACCGATCAGCATGAACATAAACGTACCGGCAAAGAGTGCCGGTTTTGCTTTGTTGATCTCGTATTTCTCTTCTGTCGCGATAAAATAATACGCGATAACAAAAACTGCAAGGGAGAGTATCCCCACCCAAGTAAACGTCAAATCCAATCCGTGCATCTCTTCTCCTGTTATTCCTAAAATAAAGTATACATCTCTATACACTTTTTTCTTCTGTCTCTATGTAGTGTGTACCGAGAGACTCTTTTCTCGCCAATGCTGCATCGACAATGGCCGATGCGGTATTGAGTCTCAGTTCCAGAAGCCTTCCAATCTCACTGTTTTTCATATCATAGATGAGATTTTTGGCTTCATGCAACCCTTTTCTCGTCCGAACGATACCGATATCGTTCCACATCACCTGACGCAGCCTCTGCTTTCGCTCTTTGTCGTGCGCTTTGTGCAAAATATTACCATAATCTTTTTCAAAGCGCGGTACCTGATGCTCTCCCGACTCTTTGCCCAGCAAGTGGTCGACAATACGTTTGGCGAAAACCACCCCTTCAAGCAAAGAGTTCGATGCGAGCCTGTTGGCACCATGGACACCTGTCGATGCCGCTTCCCCGATCACATAGAGCCCCTCGATACTGTCGATCGCCCCATTCGTATCACTCTTGATCCCGCCGACGGCATAGTGGAATGCCGGCGAAATCGGGACTCTATCCTGTGGAAATCGGTACCCCAGTGAGGCGAATGTTTTTGTAATATTGGGGAAGCGCTGATGGAAAAACGTCTCGTCAAACATAGAGAAATCGAGATAGACCTCTTCGCCGGGATGTTCCCGCTTGTAGCTGAAGATGGCCCGCGAAACGATATCCCTGCTCGCCAATTCGCCTCTGGAGTCATAGTCAAAGAGGAAACGCTCCCCCTCCTCGTTGATGATATGTGCCCCCTCTCCACGCAGTGCCTCCGTCAGCAGCAGCTTCCTGGCAAAAGGGGTCTTGACAAAAACCGTAGGGTGAAACTGCATCATCTCCATATCTGCCAGCTCGATCCCCTTCTCCACACAAATCCCATGAATATCGGCACTGACGGTACGGGAGTTGGTATTGTACTGGTAGAGTGAGCCGACACCGCCTGATGCGATGATCGTCTCTTCCGCATAGATCGTCGTGGGCTGGTAGTTGACCGTGGCTTTTACCCCATAGCATCTGCCGTTTTCGATCAGGAGATCATAGACCAGTGTATTTTTTTGGAGTTCATGTTTGTTTTGGACCATCATGAAGTAGTGCATATAGCGGCCAGTTGCGTCTCCGCCTGCATGAATGATACGGGCAGCGGAGTGGGCTGCCTCTTTGGTATAGAGCAGATTGCCCGACTCATCGGTATCGAACTGCATCCCCCTGGCAATGATATCTGCCGTCGTCTCCAGACTGGTACGGCTCAAGATCTCTACCGCTTCTCTGTTGTTGTGAAAAGCACCGGCTTCGATGGTATCTTTGACATGAAGCGCGATATCCTCTTCATCCAGTGCCGTAACCATACCCCCCTGCGCATAGAAGGTATTACACTCCCACGGCACATCTTTGCAGATGACCAGCACGCGCTTGCTTTGGGGGAGTTTCATCGCGGCATAAAGGCCGGCGATACCCGCTCCGATGATCAGAACGTCATATTTTTTCAAACTATTTGGCCTGCGCTGTTTTATCACTGTCCGGCACGTAGACTATGGGGGTTTTGTGGCCGCATCCAGCCAACACGATACAGCAAAGTGATGCTATAATGACTGCATGAAAAATGTTCGTTCTGTTTTGTCTCATCTCTCTCTCCAACCTCAGTTCAAATCTCTCCGGAAGCACACATGCTATCGGAAATTTATCCAGCTTCTTCCCCCGAAGTTCCAGCGTGCGATTGCTTTTGCCTACAGTGACAAAGAGACACTCTTTCTGGCGCTTTCGCATCCGGGATACAAGATGGAGCTCAATTATAATAGAGATTTATTAAAAAGCGTATTAACGATGCTCGCAGAGCACGATAAGAGCTGCCGGGAGATAAAGGCGGAAAAGATCGTCATTTTCAACTCCAGATATGCAGCACCTGCAGAGAAAAGAGAACCGCCGACCGATCCAAAATATCATGAACTTGCCAGAGCCGACTTCGTCATCCAGTCAGATGATGAGGCGATCAAAGAGAAGTTCGATGCGATCAAAAAGTGCATTCTGGACAATCAGGATATCCAGTAAATGTCCCCTGCAGACAAAAACGACGATAAAACTCCGATGAATCATCTATTGGCACAGACTCTTGGTCAACTACCTGATTCACCCGGGGTTTACCACTATTATGACAAAAAAGAGAGGTTGCTCTATATCGGCAAAGCCAAAAATCTCAAAAACCGTGTCCGGAGCTACTTTCGCTTTACACCCGAACTCAAACCAAACCCTACTCTCTCCTCGCGGATCCTCAAAATGCTTCACGAGGCACATCGTCTCGATTATATCGTCGTGGAGAGCGAAGAGGATGCGCTGATCCTGGAAAACTCCCTGATCAAGCAGCTCAAGCCCAAGTACAATATCCTCCTGCGCGACGACAAAACCTACCCCTATATCTCGATCGACGAGCGTGAATCTTTTCCGCGATTCGAACTGACACGCAAAGTACAAAAAGGCCGAAGCATCACCTACTACGGCCCTTTTCCCAATGGCGGAAAAGCACTGCTGGATGCCCTCTACGACTCTTTTCCGCTAGTGCAGAGAAAAAACTGCCTCAGAGAGGGAAAGGCATGTCTCTTTTATCAGATCGGGCGCTGTCTTGCTCCCTGCGAAGGGCGGATCTCTCCTGAGGCTTATGCCGACATCGTTACTGAAGCCAAAGAGGCGATTATCAAGCGCAGAAACCTTACTGCTCTACTTGAAAAAAAGATGCATCAACTTGCCGGACAGGAGCGGTTCGAAGAGGCGGCAGAGCTCAGGGACAGGATGGAAACCATCAAGAAACTGGCATTGACCTCCCCTGTCGATCTGGCCCTTGATACCGACCTGGATATCTTCGCTATCCTCAATGGTGACGAACGCGGTGTCGTCGTCAAGCTCTTTTTGCGCCATGGCAGGATCATCTCCAGTACATTCAGCTACTTTCGCCATACCCATATTTTTGACGAAAACGAAGCCTACAAACAGGCACTGTTGGAGTATTATCATATCGACATGCCACAACTCTGCAGTACCATTCTCGTCGCCCACGATTTTACCGAACGCAAAGAGATCGCAGCGACACTCAGCAGACGTTTCGACAAAAAAATGGATATTCTGATGCCCCTGCGGGGACCCAAAGCAAAATTGACAGCACTGGCACTCCAAAATGCCCGCGAGCTTCTCAAGAAAGAGCATAGTCATAATATCATCGAACAGCAGGTCGCCGACCTTTTCGAACTCTCCACGATTCCTTATCGGATTGAAACATTCGACAACTCCCACATGATGGGTGCGGCAACAGTCGGGGCGATGACTGTCTGGGACGAGGAGAAGTGGGACAAAAACAGCTATCGGCGATATGAGCTGCACGAACGTGATGAATATGGACAGATGCGCGAAATGCTCACACGCAGAATCAGTGACTTCAAAACCCATCCGGCACCCGATCTATGGATACTCGATGGCGGACAGGCCAATCTCGCACTGGCACAAAAACTTCTCCGTGAAGCACATATCTATCTCGATGTGATCGCTATCGCCAAAGAGAAACTCGATGCCAAAGCCCATCGTGCCAAGGGTGCTGCCAAAGATCTTGTCTACAGCAAGAAGGGTATTGTCGAACTCAAACCGGGAGATAAACGGCTCCAGTGGCTACAGAGGCAAAGAGATGAAGCACATCGTTTTGCCATCACCTATCACCAAAATAAAAAACGCAGGGAGGATACCCAACTCTCCCTACTGGGCAAGAAAGGCATCGGTAAAGCAACCGTCAAAAAACTCATTGACTACTTTGGCTCATTTGAATCGATCAGGGAGGCTGATTTGGATGATTTGGCAGCTGTCATTGGGTCAAAAAAGGCAGAGATTCTCAAAAAGAAATAGTTCGTTACAATTGTTGCAGTTTCTGTTTGTGTTGCCAAAAAGTTACTTTTTTTAAGAGATTTATAGATAAAAAGGCACTTTTCATTCCCTTCTTAGTTATCCTGTTATAGAGTTATATAAGTTTTGTCTCTTTCATTTGAGGTCTCAAGAGAAATGTGGATTGTCGGTGACTATCCAATAAGAACTGAAAGCAAAGCAAAAGGATTGACATGGAAAGACCGGCCCCGATAGATGAGCAATATACTTTCGAAGACGGTGTCATCGTAAGTGAAACAGATTCGAGAGGTATCATCACCTACAGCAATCGTAAATTTTGTGAAATCGCCGGCTACGACAAAAGCGAACTCAAAGGCAAAAATCACAATATCGTACGCCACCCCGATATGCCGAAGGCAGCCTTCAGGGATCTCTGGGATACGATTCAAAAAGGTGAAACATGGACAGGCACGATCAAAAATCTCCGAAAGGACGGCAGATACTACTGGGTCTACAGTCACGTCGCTCCGATCTTCGATGATGACGGCGAGATCACCGGATACACCGCAGCGAGAAAACCGGCAACACCAGAAGAGATAGAAGAGGCAGAAGAGATTTATGAAAAACTTCTGCGTGAAGAGTAAAAAATAAATACCAAGGAGCCACCCAGAATGTATTATATTGTCAACCAGGATAAACAGATTGTCGCAGCGGATGCTGATTTCTTATCGCTCTTGAATATACAGAGCCTGCAGGAGCTGTTCACTCAAGTAGCAAGCGGTCAAATCAATTTCAATGAAGCGGATGATCAGACTTTGGAAGTCAGCACCGCGTCAGGTACACTGACCTTGGACAGAAGCAGCCATCCACTCAGCACACTGATGGGAGATCTGCTGCTCTGCAACGTCTCTGAGCCTGCAGAGGAAGAGAAGCACGATGAGGAAAAGGGTGAAGAGCCGATTGCCTTTGATGCAGAGGCCGAAGAGGAGAAAATCCCTTTTTCCATAGAGGAAAAGCCGGAAGCGAAAGTTTCTGAGCCCGCAGCAGTCGAAGAGAAAGCGAAAGAGATCGAAGATCTTATCAAGCCCGATACAGAAACAGAAGCCGAAGAAGATACAGTCGCTTTTCTCAAAACTACCGAAGAGAATGAGTCGGAAATAGCAGAAAAGACACCTGAAGCTCCCGAGGCCAAAGAGGAAGAGACGATTGACTTTCTCAAAATGGAAACAGAAGAAGAGGAAAACCTCACTCTTCCTCAAGAGCGAGAAGAGGAGGATCTTGGCAAAAACGACGAGGAGTACAAGGTCGTAGAAGAGGAGACCGACACCATCAATCTCCTGCCTGACGAGGAGATCGATCACCTGAAGCCCGAAGAAATAGCGGCAGAGGATCTCGTCGTCGATGCCGAGGCGATCAGCCAAACGCTGGGTATCTCCAAAGAAGACTACACCCAGTTCCTCAATGAATTTATCGACAAGGCGATCGAAGAGGAAGAGGCTGTCAAAAATGTCGACAATCCCGATCACGAAAAAGCGGTTAGTTCTCTATACAAACTCTCCCAGATGCTCCACCTGACTGCCCTCTCGGATATTCTCAAAAGTGTCACCGGGCAAACTGGCAAAGGAGAGGAGAAATCGATCGAGATCTTCTATCATGCGCTTTCCAATATGACAACGTACGCTGAAACATCTGCCCCGGAGACACCGGAACCCGAAGAGACAAGCTATGCCAAAGAGATCTGCCACCTCTCACTCGAAGGGGTCAAGCCCATCCATTTTGACTTCCAGCCCCAGCAGGCCTCTGAAGATCTGGGACTGCCACTCGAGCTGATTATCGAATTTACCCATGACTTCATTGTGCAGGCACACGAAGCGGAAGAGATCTTCTTCGATGCCTGCAAAAAAGGTGATATCGATACCATTCACAGAACGGCACACAAGCTCAAAGGGGTCGCCAGCAATCTCAGAATCGTTCCACTGGCAGAGACACTCGAAGAGCTTCAGTTCTGCGAAGATACCTCACGTTTTGAGCCGCTGCTGAAAAAATACTGGGGTCAGTTCCTGGCGCTTGAAAACCTTATGGATATCCTATCAGACAAAAAGGGAGGAGAATAGACTATGACGATTAGAAACAGATTGAAAGTAACCGGGCTCATACCCATTGCTCTCCTGGTTTTGCTTTCGAGTTATTTCCTGGTGACCTCTTACCAAAATTACGAAAAAGCAAATGCACTCAAAACCGTACTGAAAAATAACGCCGTCTTGAACGATATGCAGATCCAGATAGGCAAAGAGCGTGGCCTGACTGCACTCTATATGGGTTCCGATAGAAAAAGTTTTATCGATCCACTGCATAAACAGAGAGCCGTTGTCGACACTTCTGTCAAAAAACTTCGCAGAGATCTCATCATCCAGACCAAAGTCTATCTTCCTTTTCTGCTGAAAGATATACAGCTGCTCGATGCTGAAAAATACAAGCTTCTACTGAAAAACACTTCAAAACTTCCCGGCATCAGAGCCAAGGCCGACAAAGAAGGAAGCAGCTTCTCGGAAGTTTTCTTCAAGGGCTATACGCAGCAAATTGCTACTCCGATCTTGGATAACCTTCTTCAGACCAACAATTTTGCATTGAACACGGAAATATCCTCTCTCATCTCTACTCTCAACAAAATTGACGTGGCCAAAGAGAGTGTTGGACTGGAGAGAGGCTTTGTTGCCTATTTTATGATCAAGAAAGCGTCAATGGATTTTGACGAAATTGCAATGTGGGATAGCTTTAAAACCAGAGCGAACGGTTTCGATCCCCGTGAGATTACTGACCCCACCGTAGCAAAGGCTGTCCAGCAGCTCTATAATGATCCCAAAAATAAAGAGATGCTTGCCAATCTGGCAGAAACCTCTTCCGCCATTCAGACCGATGTGGACAATGGAGACTATGCCGAGGATCCAACCGACTGGTTCAGCCTCCAGACCAAGAAGATTTCACTGCTCTCCAAAGCACAGACGATTGTCGCCAGCAGACTCTGGGAAAAATCAGAGGCTTATCTTGAGGAGCAGATCCTCACACTCGCCATCTCCGTCCTGATCTGGCTGCTCGCTCTCGTACTCGCTGTCGTCGGCTATATGACTACAAGAGATATTACCAGCAACATCAAAGAGCTCGAGGATGTTCTCAACAAGGCGGTCAACGAGATGAAAGAGAGTGATCAGTATCTTCTTTCTGACACTGCAGCGATTGAAAATGTCGAACTCGACACGCACGAGGGAACCAAGACAGCCTACAGATTCCTGGAGCAGCTGGTAGACCGCGCAAAAGAAGACAAACAGTCGGCACTGCAGGCCAATGAAGCAAAATCACTCTTCCTTGCCAATATGTCACACGAAATCCGGACACCACTCAACGGTATCGTCGGCTTTACAGAGCTTCTCAAAACAACGGAGCTCAATGATGAACAGCGCGAATTCCTCTCGATCATCGACAAAAGTTCCGAAAACCTGCTGAGCATCATCAACAATATTCTCGACCTCTCCAAAGTTGAAAGCAACAAAGTCGAAGTCGAAAATATTGTCTTTAGTACCGAAGAGGAGTTCGACAGCGCGATTGAGACTTATGCCGTCGCCGCTGCAGAGAAGAATATCGACCTGAACTACTACCTGGATCCTACCATCAGCAAGAGCCTCAAGGGTGATCCTACCAAGATCAAAGAGATTCTTATCAACCTGATGAGTAACGCGATCAAGTTCACCAGTTACGGCGGAACGATCAATGTCGAAATCAAAAAGATCAAGAGCGATGAGGGCGACAAAATACGCTTCAGCGTGCAGGATAACGGCATCGGCATGACCCGAGAGCAACAAACCAGAATCTTTACAGCGTTCTCTCAAGCAGATATCTCTGTCACCAGAAAGTATGGCGGTACCGGTCTCGGCCTGACACTCTCCAGCCAGTTCGTGGAACTGATGGGCGGAGAACTTGAAGTTGAAAGCACCAAGGATCAGGGCTCCACCTTCTACTTCACTCTGCCGCTCGAAGAGCTCCCCTCTACGGAAACCGACCTCTTCAATGCCTTTACGTCACTGGCTCTTGCCAAGTACGAGCAGGAGATACCGACCAAGCTCGATAACTATCTCGACAGCTACTTCGAGTACTTCGGGCCGAAAGTCAAACTCTTCGAATCGGTCAGCGAACTCAAGGAGCTCAAAGAGAGCGGGCGCTATGCAGGCTACTGGGTCGATATCGACAATGCACAACAGGGCATTCTCGATTCACTTCACAACATCAACAAATCCGAGCTGATCATCATCGCCAATGTTACCAGTCGTGACAAAATAGAGAAACTGGGCGTTATACAGGACAATGTCCTCTACAAGCCTGTCACACTGAAAAAAATCAGAGAGATACTCCTCAGAGAAACGAGCACGGAGGCCAAAGAGGTCGAGACAGCCGCCAGGGGTGTCTACTTTGATGCAAAAGCACTGGTGGCGGAAGACAATATCATCAACCAGAAACTGATCAAACATATTCTCGAAGAGTCCGGACTCAAGGTTGAGATAGCGAACAATGGATTGGAAGCATTCGAAAAACGTCGTAACAAAGAGTTCGATATCATCTTCATGGATATCCAGATGCCGGTAATGGATGGTATCGAAGCCACGCACGAGATTATTGACTACGAAGAGGATGAAGAGGTGCCACATATTCCGATCATCGCCCTGACCGCCAATGCGCTCAAGGGTGACAGAGAGAGGTTCCTCAGTGAAGGATTGGATGAATATATCTCCAAACCACTTGAGACCTCCGAACTTCTCGCCGTTCTCAACAAGTTCCTGAAAGAGAAAGCGGTAGGCAGATCAGAAGCAGCCTCCAGGCCGGAAGAGGAAACTACACCCGAGGCAACTCCACAAGAACATGAAACAGAAGCTACACCAGTTGCCGAAGCCCCCGCCGAGTCGCCCCAAGTGGCAAAAAGAGGAGAAGAGAAAATCCTTATTGCCAAGAGAAGTCTCCTGGAAGGGCGCATTCTTGCCAAAATGGTTGATAACCTCGGCCTGGACTATCAGATTCTTGAGAGTTCGTCTGATCTGACCAGCGAAGCAGTCTCGGGAAAATATGATATTCTCATTGCCGATGCAGATCTGCTGCCTGATGATCTAAGCCAGATAGAAGAAAGTGTTGCTATTATTGCGCTTTCGGACAGCGAAGAAGATCACAAGGCATTCAATGTGGCACGCGGAGAATCGATACCACACACACTCTCCGGAGAGATACTTGAAACTCTGATCAAAAAGTATAGAGGATAAATAATGGGTTTAACTGTTTTGATCGTAGATGACGACATGATAAATAGAATGCTGCTAAAGGCACTTTTGAAAAAAAATCCCAAAGTCAGCACCGTCATAGAGGCTGAAAATGGATCGGATGCACTGGAAAAAACAAGAAGCAGAAGTGATATCAACCTGATACTGCTCGATGTCATGATGCCAATACTGAATGGTATCGAGTTTCTCAAAATCTTCCGTGCAGATATGGCAAATAGCCATATCCCTGTTATCGTCCTGACGACTGATGATACCAGGAAGACCGAGGTCTTTGATAACGGGGCAAACGATTTTCTCCGAAAGCCCATTCTTGAGAAAGATTTGGTGCGTATCATCGATCAGTGGACCTGATCAGGCAAAAAATCAAGGTGGTGCTGTGTAGGGTGTTGTCCCCCGACAACACCAATTAAATCAGCACTTTTTTCAGCACCTCTTCGATACGCTTTACAGCAATAATTTCAATATTATCTTTCACTTCATCGGGAATATCTTCAAGATCTCTCTGGTAATTTTTCACAGGAATCAATGCCCTGTCCACACCGGCCTTATAGGCTGCGATCAGCTTCTCTTTGAGTCCACCTATCGGTAGCACTTTTCCCGTCAGCGTCAACTCTCCGGTCATCGCTACTTTATTGTCGACTTTCCGGTCACTCAGGATCGATGCGATAGCCGTTGCCATCGTAATCCCCGCACTTGGGCCATCTTTGGGGGTTGCCCCCTCGGGGACGTGGATATGAAGGTCATAGCGCTTGTAGACTTCACTGGCATCCACCCTCACCTTCTCTTCCCTCTCTCTGGCATTGAGGGGGATACTCTCACGGGGTATTTTGAGTGTACCCCTGTCTACCAGTATCTTCACAACACTATATGCGATCCGTGCCGACTCTTTCATCACATCTCCGAGACTGCCGGTCAGCTGTATCGTGCCCTTCCCCTTGATCTTGATCGCCTCTATCGTCAGAACATCCCCACCTACTGCGGTCCAGGCCAAGCCATTGACGACACCGATCTGCGGTGCCTCTTCTACCGGTGAAATCTCGAAAACTTTTTTATCTGCATATTTATCAAGATTTTTCAGCGTGATAGAGACTTTACTCAGTGATCTGTCTTCGAGCAGTTTTCGAGCACTCTTTCGCATCAGTGCTGCCAGTTTGCGTCGCAGATTTCGCACACCGGGCTCGCGGGTATACTCTTCGATCAGCTTCCTTAATGCGGATGAAGAGAGTGAAAATTCACGTTTTTTAAGCGCATGCTTTTTCAACTCCTGCGGAATCAGATAGCGCCGTGCGATTTCAAATTTTTCATTGGGCGTATAGCTGCTTAGAGAGATGAACTCCATTCTGTCACGCAGAGGCGAAGGAATTCTCCCCACATCGTTCGCTGTCGCGATGAAGATCACTTTGCTCAGGTCGATATGGAAATTGAGGTAATAGTCTCTATAGTGATCATTCTGCTCCGGATCGAGGATCTCCAGCAGTGCCGCTGTCGGATCGCCCCGCTGACTTCGGCCCACTTTGTCGATCTCATCGAGTACGATTACGGGATCCATTTTCTTGGCTTCGATCAACCCCTGTACCAGTCTGCCGGGCATTGCGCCCACATAGGTCCGGCGATGGCCTCTCAGCTCATTGACATCTTCCAACCCACCCAGTGCGATACGCACCAGAGGCCGCTTCAGGGCTGTGGCGATGGAGTTTGCCAAAGATGTCTTTCCGACACCCGGAGGGCCCGAAAAACAGAGTATCACTCCCTTGGATTCACTCTGCTTGACACCCCTGAGTTCCGCCAGTTCACGCACAGAAAAGAACTCTACGATACGCTCTTTGGGCTTCTCGAGTGAATAGTGGTCTTTGTCCAGTTCATTCGCCACATCACTGACACTCAGTTTTTTCCTGGCAAATTTGCCGAATGGCATCTCGAAGACCCACTCCAGATAACTCTGCAGGATATTGGCGTCCGCACTGTCGGGATGAATCCGGGCAAAACGGTCGAGCTGTTTTTTGATTTCATTATAGGCATCCTCTTTCAGATACTTTTTGATCGCTTCGAGTTTCTCGCGAAAGAGCGCGATCTCCTCTTCCCTCTGTGTGTCGACTCCCAGATCTTTCTGTATCTGCTTGAGCTGCTCTTTGAGAAAATACTCTTTGTTGGTCTGTTCGATTTTTGAGTGGACTTTGTTGCGTATCTCCCGCTGCACCTTGGCTGATTCTATCTCTTCGATGATGATATCTACCAATGCAAGGAGGCGCTTTTCGATATCGTTTTCGATATAGAGTTCGTATGCCTGCGTCTTATTCAGCTTCAGCATAGAGGAGACCAGATCGGCGATACGGTGCGGTTCATCGTTCTCCTCGATCGTTCTGAGCAGGTCCGCGGGGAAAGCACTGTTGACAGAGGAGAGCTGTTTGATCTTGTCACGCAATATATCCATCAATGCATCGACTTTGAGCTGGTTGTACCCTTCATTCTGGATGATATCGATGATCCCACGGGGGAATTCACCATTCACCGGTTCCGTGATCACGCCACGGGCCAGCCCCTGAAAGAGGATCTTGACCCGGCCGTCAGGGATATGCACTTTGCGCATAATCGAACCGATCACGCCATAACTGTAGATGGAATCAAACTCCCGCTCCCCCTCGTGCCCCTCTCTGGTAGAGGTCACGAAAAGCAGAGAGTTGTTCTCCATCGCGTAGCTTGCCGCATCGATATCCTCCTGCGAACTCAAAAAAATCGGACTGATCATAAAAGGATAGAAAAAGAGCTCATCCTCTATGACGATTGGCAAAATGGTTGGAAATGCATCGTAGTCACTTAGTTGCATCTATTCTTTATCCTTTGATAATATATTTATTTCGGCGTGGTCGATGATATCGACCCTACGCGTGCAAATTCTGATAACCCTGTAGGGTCGATACAATCGACCAACCCCACACATCGGCCAATTTCAAGCAAATCAGTCAAAAACCTTGCTCAGAATACCTTTTTTAGGCAGATCGATATCCCCCAAATTCAACGGTAACTGCTTATTCTTTTGGCGATACGCTTTCGCACCCTTGGTTTTTCCTATACGGGTATAAAGAGCCGCGATATTTTCATTGAGAAGGTACTGGCTCATATGGAGTCTGACCAGTATCGTTTTGACCAGCGGATCATAGGGTGAACCGGGGTGGCGCAGGACAAACTTCTCCCCGTTACTCACGGTATCAAGCATCAGTTTTTGATCTTTGTTGACATCCGAGATACCCATAAAAGCGGATTTGAGCTTCATGAAGTCCGCATACTCCCGGCCGTCACTCGTCGCAAAGCGCCTGTTGTACTCGTCGAAATAGTAGTTGGCCATCAGATACTCTTCTTTGTCCATATGCCCATGCGCGAGCATGATGATCGCCGTGGGAAGCAGCGGTGATCGCATATGTTCACTCTTGAGCGAGAGGTAATATTCGTCTGCCTTGTCCATATCGGATTTGGCGACCGATTCGGCAACTTTTTTATACCAGTAGAGTGCCGGCTTGTTGTATTCGGATACTTCATCTTTTTTTGCGCATCCGACAAAGACAAACAGGATAGCCAAAACAGCCCATAAACTCTTTTTCATATCGTTACCCTTTTGTTGTTATAGTTTCTTTATCATATCTTAAACTATGTAAAAAGCATATTATATTTCGCTATAATCAGGGAAATAAGCGGGTGAAAAGGAGAGAGAAATATGAAACTGACGATCATAGGGAGCGGTGCGATGGCAATGGCACTTGCCGATGGACTGAAGGGAAAATTTGAGCTGGAATTTATCGCCAGAGATGCCCAAAAACTGGATATGCTTTCTCAGAAATATACCGCCGACTGCTCGGAGCTGGGCGAAACCGTGATCGACGGCAAAAATATCCTGCTCTGTATCAAGCCCTACGCCCTGGATAGAGTATCGGAGCAGCTCTACGGCAAAGCACGCACCCTCTATTCCATCCTTGCCGGCACCCCCATCGGTACACTTGCAGACAAAATCGATGCCGAACATATCGTCAGGGCGATGCCCAATGTCGCTGCCGCTTTTGGCGCCTCTGCCACGGC
>JAOZOG010000441.1 GCA_029933395.1 Sulfurovaceae bacterium
TTTTTGAGCAGATGTTTCGCCTCTTCCATACTTTTCCCTCTGTTTTGGAAGATTATACACTTTTTATTTGATTGGTCCGGAAAGAGATTTCATTTTGCAATACTATGCACACTGATATTTTGTTGAGTAAAATCCAACCTGCCAATTGGATACACACGATACAAAAGGGTGCAATCTCGTCGGAGTGAGGACACTCCGACCTACGGCTTCTTTGTTACGATCGAAAAGCTCAATTTGGTAATTTCACTGTGTTTTTCGATAAAAGCGTTGATCTCATCCAGTGTCAGAGTTTCGATCTTCTTGAGCTGCTCTTTATGGTAGCCCAATGGCCTGTCATAGTAGTATTCATTGAAAGCCCTGTCCAAACGCTGAGAGAGTGTTTCGCTTCGCAGGGGTTCACTGCCGATCAGGAACTCTTTGGCGGCATCCAGCTCTTTTTGTGTGACGCCTTTTTTGACGAAATCATCGACAATCTGCTGAACCAGCGCTTTGGCCTCTTTTTCATTTTCGAGTTTCGTCTGAAGATAGCCGGTCAGATAGGCAGTCTTGCGGCTGTTGACAAAATGTCCGTAAGCACTGTAGGCCAGTCCCCGTTTTACCCGTATCTCCTCCATCAGGCGGCTTCCAAAACCACTGCCGCCCAGAATGTAGCCGGCCACCTTGGAAATATATTGTTTGGGATCACTGTATTTGAGATCGAAAGGGGCACCGAAATAGATATAGGCCTGCTCGGTATCTGCCTCTGTGATAGCAACCTCCTGCTTGTCAGATGGTTTGATGTAGGGAATCGACTTGATAGCAACTCTGGGGAGCAGGCTCAAAACATCAGGGATGATCTGCTCTGCCTCTTTGTTCTCGATATCTCCACCGATAATGACAATCGCATTGTTGTATCCCAGATGCGAAGTGATGTACTTCTGCATCTCCTCCAAAGTGATAGAAGTCACACTCTCGATCGTACCGGCGCGTGGCCTGCCCAGTGGTGTCCCCCGGAAAAGCGTCTCTTTGAGTCCAAGTGATGCAATATAGTCGAAGTCACTTTTCTTCTGCGTCAGCCACCCGATCTGCTGTGTCTTGATCCGATCCGTCGCTTCCTGTGTGTAGTTGGGATCGCTCAAAAGTGCCTTGAGAAGCTTCACGCCTTCATCAAACTCACTCTTCAGTGCACTCAGATCGATCGAAAAGGTTTCGTTTCCTGTCGAAGCAGAGAGGTGGATTGCATGATTTTCCAGTTTGGTCGCGAAGCCGACACTGCCATCTTTTTTCGTCCCCTCCGAGAGAAGTTTGGCACTCAACTGTGCCAAACCGGCTTTATCCTCGTAGATCGAACCGCTGTTGCGAAAAACGATCTGCATCGAAACAATCGGTACATAGCTGCTCTTTTCAAAAATCACAGGAACCTCTGCATCCAAAACAGTCACTTTTTCTACCTCTGCACTCATCAGCCATCCTTGTAATAGTAATAATACGAACAATACTTTTTTCATTTTCAATAAAACCTCTCCAAAATCTCGTACGCCGTATTGCGCTTGGCCGGATTTTCGCCGATGTCCCCGATCAGTCGAATCATCTCGTCCTGATTCATCTGATTGTGCGCGCCGGCTGCGGAGACGACATTCTCTTCCATCATCGTAGAGCCCAGGTCATTGGCACCAAAGAGCAGTGCCATCTGGCCGATATAGCTCCCCTGTGTCACCCATGAACTCTGGATATTGGGGACATTGTCCAGGAAGAGCCTCGCAACCGCCAGAAGACGAA
>JAOZOG010000442.1 GCA_029933395.1 Sulfurovaceae bacterium
AAGAGAGAAGAATAATCCCCTTTCAAATCAAATACTCTCTCAATATTCTTTCAAATTTATGCTGTAGTATCTCTGGCTCCAGCACTCGAATATAAGGCAACCATTTTTTCATCAAATCGAAGAGTTCATCTTCGTGCGTGACCTCAATGGTGAGTTCAGCCGTACCGTCCGGATTTTTCTTCAAGTGCTGTCCCCTGATCGGCTTGCGTTCGAAATAGACGACGATCGTTTTGCGGAGTAGAAGTGTCACTTCCACAGGTTTCGCTTCGGTGTCAAAAAAGATTGTATGGGCTTTTTCCATTTTTTGCAGGAGTGTTTCATCCCGCTGGAATGTTTCATCGTGCACTGCAAGGTTTTGCAGTGACTTGATATAAAACTTGATCGTATGGTTATGGTAGCGCGAGAGAAGATACCAGAAACCGTTGAATATGATAATCTTGTAAGGCTGAACTGCATCGTAGTGTTTGTAGCTATCGCTGTGAGTTGGTTTGTAGTCGAAACTCACTGTTTTTCGTTCCAGTATGGCATTATCCAACTCTTCGATGAGATCGAGTTTTTCGGAAATGCTTTCGACATCGATACGGGTATAGAAGGGTGACTCAATATGGTTTTGGAGTTTTTTCAGTGCCGATTGTGCCTTGGTGTAAAATTCACCGCCGATGTCCGAGGAGAGGCTGTCGAGCATCTGGATCGCGGTTCGGGCACTCCTGCTTGTCGTATGGTTTTTCGCCATTGTAAATCTCTTGCCATCTTCCGCACGCACAATTCCGTAGTTGCCCTCCATCAGTTTGTTGAAATCCCTCTGCACAGTTTTGGTGGTGGTATTCCACTCTCTTGCCAATTCGGTGATGGAGAGTTTTTCGCTGTTTTTGAGCCTTTCAAGGATTTGATTGTGTCGTATGTGCTGCAGAGGTGGTGGCATCTTAATTCCTTCGAGATCATTTTTGGAAGTATAGCACAAGTGGACGTTTAATGTCTTTACAATTCCAGAATTCTATCAACTCTTTCTTGCTCTACGTACAAATCTAAATCCTTGCAATGTGGATATCTTCTTCATAAGCCTGTCCGCACATCTGTATCCTATACGCATTTTTCTCTGGAGATGGCTGGTGGAAGTATTTTTTGTGGATCGAACGATCATCTTTGCCAATCTCAATCTTTTTTTATATTTTTCCGTTTCTGTCAAGTTGTCTCTCCTTATTTAGTACAGGAGAGTATATTCAATCGGGCGGACAATTATTGTCTTTTTACTATTGTAAAATTGAAAATGAAAAATTTTAAAATAAATGAGGTACTGATGAGAGATAACAAAGTTACCGATATCAAAATCGGGTAAACCTATGGCGGAGTATTAGCAATATGAAAGTTTCAGATGCTGGGACGAACGGCATATTAACCAAATTGAAGCAGAGATGGAGAGATGTTTTGACGGCAAGAGAAAAATATGGAAAGAGATAGCTGGTCTGGACCCAGACAAGAGATTGCCGGGGTATTTTTTATTGCTTGGCTAGAGAGTGAATCGATGAGAAAAGTCAATTCTTTATCGGAAAATCTCGAATATTAGATATGACATATTTTTTACAGGAGGCAATACCAATGTACACAAATAATGAACAATACACTTTTGACAATTTTATTGTCAGTAAATCAAATCAGCTTGCCTATGATGTATTAAGAAAAGAGAGTTTGTCCCCCGAAATAGTTTATAGTCCATTATTATATATTTATGGAGATACTGCGGTTGGGAAAACACATTT
>JAOZOG010000443.1 GCA_029933395.1 Sulfurovaceae bacterium
CTCTTCGAAACCGTAGTTGACGACGGCGTTCCAGACGATGTATTCGCCCATCTGCCTGTTTTGCGGATATCCGTAGGAGAGATAGTCTTTGGCATATTCCACATCGAATCCCAGACTGAGACGATCCGAGGGATAGAGAGTATATCCTGCCGTAGCGCGATGCCTGGGCGTGTTGAGAAGCCTTTGATCGTCGGCATCTTTGGCATCGGTATAGGTATAGGCCACGGAAAGCGATGAGGGAATCGTTTCGAAAGCTCTCCTATAGGAGATGTCGACTCCCTGGATTTTCGACTTGCCCGGTACGTTCTCGTATCGGCTGGGATCCATCCATGTCGCACCCGATTGCCACTGAATCAGATCGTCGATCTCGTTGTAGAAATAGGTGACACTAAATCCCCATGCACCCGCGGAAACGTCGTAGGAGGCCGTTTTTTCGGGATCGAGGTCGGGATTGGCTTCCGTGTTCCACGCGCCGCCGAACCGCTCGAATAGAGAGGGTACGCGATAGCCGTTGCCCGCATTGGCGGCGACGAACGCATCTTTCGCGAAAGGCAGAAGATATTTCAATCCCACTTTTCCCGTCGTTTTGTCCTCATATTTGTCGTAGTCGTCGTAACGGAATGTGACGTTGGCGATGAAACGGTCATTGAGCATACGGTGGACGATCGCGCCGTAAACCGCGTTGTTTTTCACCTTTTCGTCCACACTGTTTCCTGCGATCTGATCCATTTTGGATTCACGATGGGTATACCCCAGATCGAGCGTTCCCTCTTCATAGTCGTAACGCCCTTTCAAACCCCCTTCGTACTCTTTTCCCTTGTAGAGATTCTCCTGGTCTTCATGATAGGTTCTCTCGAATTCGCTGCCGTTGCCGTAAAGAGCGAAATCGAAACCCCTCCAGCGATGGGTGAGTTTCGCTCTATAGAAATCAAGATCGCTTTCGGCAGCTGCCTTGTAGGGTTGCGGTGCGTAGGTCGGAGGAGCGTAGCGCGTGGCTTCGTACTCCGTATCGGAGACGATTTTGCGGTAGCTTCCTTCTAGTCTCGTATCGGAAGAGAAGTTGATCCCCGCTTTCGCGAAATAGGTCCGCTCGATATCCGCGGCATCGAAATTGGAATCGGTTTTCGGGGGATAGCCGTCAGTTTTCAGACCGTCGAATCCCGCTTTGACGTCGAACCGGTCCGTCGCGTAGGAGAGTGCTATGTCGCCCCGATGGGTCGTATGGCTGCCGGCCATGAGCCCACCGCTTAGATGAAGTCCCTTTCGGCTCTGTTTGGTCACGATGTTGATGACGCCGGCGGCGGCATCGGCACCCCATACACCCGACTGTGATCCCTTGACGATCTCTATGCGGTCGACATCTCCCAGTGAGAGGTGCTCGAGTTGGGCGTATCCCGAAGGGTTGGATGGGTCGTTGACTCTTATGCCGTCGATCATGACGAGGACGTATTTGGCGTGCATACCCCGCATCGTGAAACTGCTGGCCTGTCCGGGACCTCCATACTGGGTGATCTGGATATCGGCCTGGCTTTTCAGTGCCTCGACAACGCTGTTGTAGTGTTTTTCTTCGAGCTTTTCGGAAGTGATGACGGTAACGTCGGATGTGAGATTTTTGAGTTTGGAGGAGGAGGGAAGCGCGCTTTCGACGACGATATCTTCGAGTTCTTCGACATCGTCGTCGATTTCACGCTCGGTAGTCTGGGCGATACGCTGTTCGTGGGATTGTACGCTGTTTTCCACCGCCTGCAGATTGAT
>JAOZOG010000444.1 GCA_029933395.1 Sulfurovaceae bacterium
ACCTTGCGGCGCAGGTTGCTGAGCTGAACGAGGGTGCGAATGGTGAAGCGGATGCTGCAAACAAAGCAGCAGAAGAAGAAAAAATAGAAAAAGCCAAAAAAGCAATGCTTTCCGGCACAAATACAAAGGAGTAAGAAATGGCTGATATTTATACACCGGACAACCTGTTGGCTGATGTCCATCTTCCATATTCGGCAGAGGTGGTAACAATCAAGCAGGGTGAAGTTCTGTCAAGAGGTTCTGTTATTGGGAAAATTACGGCTGAAGGCAAATATATATTGTCGTTAGAAGCGGCTTCAGACGGTAGTGAAACCCCAAAAAGAATACTTGCAGAGGATGTTGATGCTACAGGTGCTGATGTTGAGGCGATTGCCTATAAGAGCGGTGCGTTCAACTTGAATTATATGACGCTCGGAACTGGCCACACATTCGCAACGATAAAAGATCCGTTGTGGACGGAAAGCGTCGAAGTTCGTGACGATGCTATTAAAGCGTAAGGAGTAGGGAAATGGCTAAAGAAATTTTTGACCGAAGAGTGATTCAGGCATCTGTTGAGCAGATGTATCCGGTAAATATGGGTCTTTACGATCTGTTTTTTGGCGGCAAAGAGGTTGATCCTGTTGATACAGAGTATGTTGAAGTAGATATCTACAAGGGTTCAAGACGAATTTCGAAGTATTCAAAGCGTGGGTTTAGGGGGTCACAGGTAGAAAATGTCGGTTATAAAACTGTAACATACAAACCACCACTTATGTCACCGGAGAAGACAACGAGAGCAGCTGAGCTGTTCAAGAAAGAATTTGGAAAATCTGTGTATGACACAGAAGACAAATCAAAGAGGGCTTATGCAAAACTCGGAAAAGATTTTGCAGAACTCAAAGAGATGTGTGAGCGTACCAAGCTTACTCAGGTTTCTTCTGCGTTGAGTTCAGGAACGATCACGATTGATGAGAATGGTGAGTCAAGGACAATCGATTTCGACATGCCAAGCTCACATAAAATTGTACTTTCCGGTACTGATTTATGGAGCGATTCGGCATCAGACCCAATTGCAGATATCAAAACGTGGAAGCGTATGATCCAAAATGACAGTGGTCTTAGCTGTGATGCAATGGTTTTCGGAAACGATGTTGTTGATGCTTTTGTTGCACACCAAAAGGTTCAGGACTATATGAACCTAAGACGATTAAACCTTGGTGAAATCACAATGACAACTCTCGACAATGGACTTGTAAAAATTGCAGAAGTGCATGGCGTGACAATCTACTCTTATGATGAAATGATACGTGACGAGTCTACACAACAGAATGTTCCGGTAATTTCTGACGATACGGTTCTGTTTGGTTCTACAAAAGCAAAAGTGGCTGTGCATTTTGCAGGTATTGAAGTTGTAGACGGTGAGATTGTCTATATTGAAGCAGCTACAGAATATGCAGACATATATACAGACAAGGCAGAAAAAGCGATGAAGGCACGTTATCAGACTGCTCCTCTTTGTGCGCTCAGTCAGGCTGACGCATTTGGGTCGGCCATTGTTCTATAAGGAGGTGTGATATGGATGTAAAGGTAAAAGGGTGTCTTGTCAGACACAAAGGCAAAGAATATAGCGACGGGGAAGTGTTTAATGTTGATAAGAAAAACGGTGAAAGACTTGTCGATATTGGGGCTGTTGTTGAAGTAGCAGGCGGTTCTGCGCCTGTCGAGTACGACGGTGAGGCGCTTTTTGAGAGCGCGGAGGACCTGTCTGCTTT
>JAOZOG010000445.1 GCA_029933395.1 Sulfurovaceae bacterium
GATGAAAATGCCAGCTCCAAAGTACAAGCCCTTTACGGGGAAGTTAAAAGTGACGAGATCACTTTGCTGTTTTTAGGTAGAACGCCCGACCATATCGAGATTCAGGAAGGGTATTGCGGCGATGGAGACTGCCCGGTCATCACAGGGAAGACGATCGATATTCCCATCGTCGACAGGGTTGATTACGAAAACAAACCCGAAGGCGTTTACTATCCCACCGCATGGTTGGTATACAGTGACGGAAGCAAAGAGTATATAAATGACAGAATAGGTATCCGCTGGTGGTCGGCCGATCAAATCAGGGCTTATGTCAATACGACGAAAGGCTCATTCGTTTTCGGACGAGGTTTGGGAGAGGGTATCGAAATTTCCGTCAGTTATCGCGGGGAGCACAAAACATCCTTCTTCGTCAATGTGGTCGAAGATACGACCACCAAGACGCTGACCCAGATCGGCATACTCAACACGCAGGAAGCGGGATGGGGCTGTACGCAGAACGATGCCGACTACGGGGAAAAACTCTCGATGCTCATTGGCGACGAGGGCAAATACCTGATGGCCTGCGGCAAATTCCGGTATTCCGATGGAACGATCAAATGGGAGGATATCAACAACAATGTCGCATGGTTCAGCAGCGATTCAGATGTCGCCAGAGTGCAGACCAGTAGCGGCGAATTGAAGGCACTGGGAGGAGGCAATGCCGTCATTACCGCGCAACTTGCCGAAATCAAAGGTGCCATCGATGTCGAAGTGGTGGACAAGACTCCCGATCACATAGAGATCCAGGAAGGGTATTGCGAGGATGGAAAGTGCCCCGTGATCACGGGGACGACGGTGAGAATCCCGATCGTGGACGATGTCGAATACGATCCGGTTTCATTGGGAGCCTATTATCCTACGGCCTGGCTGGTCTTTACCGATGGAACGAAACAGTATATCAACACCACATCGGGCATTCGATGGTGGTCGGCGGATCAGATTCGGGCGTATGTAAATACTTTGAGAGGCTCGTTCGTGTTTGGCCGCGGTATCGGCAACGGCATCGAAATATCGGTCAGTTACAGAGGAGAGTACAAAACATCTTTCTTTGTGGACGTGTATGAGGATACGAGCGAAAAAACACTCAGAAAGATCGGTATCAAAAACGTCAAGGAACTGGGATGGGGATGTACGCAGAACGACGCGGATTATGGAACGAAACTGACGGTCAAGGCCAGTCTGATGCCCCGTCAGTATCTCCAGGCATGCGGACAGTTCGAGTATGCGAACGGTACGATCAAGTGGGAAGATATCAACAACAACGTGGCATGGCTCAGCAGCGACAGAGATATCGCCTATGTCCGGACGACGACGGGTAAACTCAAAGCCATAAAACCGGGAAATGCGGTCATCAGCGCACAGCTTGCCGAGATCAAAGGCCAAATCGGTGTCGATGTGGTGGAATAAGATGTGAAACAAACTTTTTGTCGCCATCGTTTCATTGGGCGACAAAACCCCGGCCCCGCCGCCCGGCGAGCCTAAGGAGCTTTAAATGGACAGAACAAGAGACCAAACCGGCCATGAGTTTTTCCGATTTCAGATTCAAACTGCCGATCATGCGCACGATCCAGTGCATGGGGTTCCAAGTCTCCTGCCCCGATTCAGGAGAAGGTGATTCCGCTGATTCTGGAGGGGAAAGACGTCGTCGGGCAGGCATATAGACGGGGACGGGCAAAACCGCCTACCTTCGGCCTGCCGGCAGTTATGCGT
>JAOZOG010000110.1:0-3125 GCA_029933395.1 Sulfurovaceae bacterium
CCCTACTCGGCTTCTTTGATTGAAATCTCGTCCGGGTCGATCATTCCTGTACCTACCGGAATCAAACGGCCGATGACAACGTTCTCTTTGAGGTCTTCAAGGCCATCGACGGTACCGGCGATCGATGCCGATGTCAGTACTTTTGTCGTATCCTGGAAGGATGCGGCAGAGATGATACTGTCTGCTCCGACTGCTGCACGGGTGATACCCACCAGCATCGGTTCTGCAAGAGCAGGCTCTCCGCCGAGCTTGATTACACGCTCATTCTCTTCCTGGAATTTACGTTTTGAGATAATGTCACCGGCGATGAAATTGCTGTCGCCACTGTCCACTACCTTGACCTGTCTCATCATCTGCGATACCACAATTTCGATATGCTTATCAGAGATATTTACCCCCTGGCGACGATAGACCTGCTGAACTTCGGAGACGATATACTCATAGAGTTCTCTCTCTCCCAGTGCTGCCAGAATATCGTGGCTCGAGACGGTTCCATCGGTCAGCTTCTCGCCGGTATGGACAAATTCACCCGGATGGACCAGAATCATTTTGCCTTTGTCGACGAACTGCTCGCTTGACTGGCCATTTTCATCGGTAATGATCAGACGCTCTTTACCGCGCAATGGTTTTCCAAATGCGACGACACCGTCGATCTGGGCAATCAGTGCGATATCTTTGGGGCGACGTGCTTCGAAGAGTTCGGAAACTCTTGGGAGACCACCGGTAATGTCTTTGGACTTGATCGCTGCCTTGGGTGTTTTGGCCAGAATATCGGCGATACTCACCTCGTCACCATCCTTGACGAACAGAATCGTTTTGGGATCGAGCTGGTAGCGAATGATTTCGCCCGACTCCGTCGCCAAAATGATCGATGGCTTATAGGCTGCGGGGATATATTCGTTGAGTTCCAGTCTCGTGTCACCTGTCACTTCATCGAACTGCTCAGTGACCGTGATGCCCGGAATGATATCTTCGAACTTCAGTGTACCGGGCTGCTCGGCGATGATCGGCTCGGAGTAGGGATCCCACTCTGCGATCACAACCTGGGATTTGTCGGCTGGTGCGGAGATCATATCTCCCTTCTCTACCATTCCGTCGTTCCCGACCTGGATCACTGATCCTCTTGAAATATAGTGTCTCGCGGCTTCCCTGTTGCTTTCGTCTGCAATCACGGCAAAGAGACCCTTCTCCTCGACTGGAGCACCTTCGCTGATCGTGTCGATCGCTTCGAGGTAGTCTCCCTTGAGAATGAAGTACTTCACCTTTCCTTTGGCATCGGCCAGGACACGCTGTGTGACCGGCGCACCATCCTCCACTTTGAGTTCACTGGCGAACGGTACACGACCGGGAACACTCCAGCCCTCTTTGATCACTTCGACGATCGATTCACCTTCGGTGACTTTTTCACCGTCTTTGAACGGAAGATAGAGTTTGTTTTCGATCTTTCCGGCGACGCCGGCGAGCTCGTTTGCTTTGGCGACATCTGATTTTCGCAGGTTGTATTTGACCTCGTTTTCATCACCGGTATTGACATAGACGATGACTTCATCGTGCGTCACCGTCACAGAAAGCGTACCGTTAGCAACCGCTTTGATCTTCGGCTCGACCAGCAGGATACCGGCATTTCTTCTGTTGGAAACGATCAGCTTGCCTTCTCTGTTCCTGAAAACCGAAAGGTTGTAGTATCGGATAAATCCCTCTTTGCTCGCAACAACCTGACGCTCCTCTTTGCCTGCCGTTGCCGTACCACCGGTGTGGAAGGTACGGAGTGTCAGCTGTGTACCCGGCTCACCGATCGACTGTGCCGCAATGACACCGACCGCTTCGCCTGGTTTGACCAGCTTGTTTTCCGCCATATTGAGGCCGTAGCACTTCGCACAGATGCCTCTCTCGGCCTTGCAGGTAGACGGGGCGCGGATCACGACAGATCTGACACCGGCCTCTTTGACCAGTGTCGCCATCTCTTCATCGATCAGTGTACCCTGGCTCACCAATACTTCGTTGGTGATCGGGTCGATCACATCTTCAGCAATGACACGGCCGTAGATACGGTCACTGAGTGGCTCGATCATCTCGTTACCGACCACGATATCGGAGACTTCGACACCTTCGTGTGTACCACAATCCTCTACATTGACCTTGACATTCTGGGCTACATCGATCAGTTTACGCGTCAAATAACCGGCATTCGCCGTCTTGAGCGCGGTATCCGCCAAACCTTTTCTTGCACCGTGGGTGGAGATAAAGTACTCCAGGACGTTCAATCCTTCACGGAAGTTGGACGTAATCGGTGTTTCGATGATCGATCCGTCGGATTTCGCCATCAGACCACGCATACCCGAAAGCTGTCGGATCTGTGCGGCAGAACCCCTCGCACCCGAGTCAGCCATCATATAGACGGAGTTGAATCCATCCTTGTCCGCTTCGATCAGCTGCATCAACTCTTCAGCGATCGCATTGTTCGCATCGGTCCAGATATCGATAATCTTGTTGTAGCGCTCCTGCTCCGTCAAGAGGCCGGCACCATACTGCTGCTGGATCTCTTTGACAAGCTTCTTGGCTTCTGCCACTTTCTGCTCTTTGAGATCGGGGATCTTGATATCATCTATCGAAATCGAAACACCGACTTTGGTCGCGTATTTGAAACCGATATCCTTCAAATCATCCAGGAAGGTTGCCGTATCGTTGATACCGCCTATTTTATAGACATAGTCAACCAGTGCGCCGATATCTTTCTTTTTCAGAATTTTGTTCCAGTATTTTTCAGGAACATAGTCGGGAATGATCGCCTTGAGAATCAAACGACCTGCCGTCGATCTCACGATATTGCCATCGACAACGGTTCGGATACGCGCATTGAGATCAAGCGCCTCCTGGTCGAAAGCGATCTCCACCTCTTCGACATTGGCAAAGAGTTTGTGCTCACCTTTGACCTCGGATTTCTCCAGCGTCAGGTAGTAGAGTCCCAAAATCATATCCTGTGACGGGACCGCAATCGCTTTACCCGATGCAGGAAGAAGGATATTCATCGAAGAGAGCATCAACACCTTCGCTTCAGCAATCGCTTCATCTCCCAAGGGCACGTGAACTGCCATCTGGTCACCATCGAAGTCGGCGTTGAATGC
>JAOZOG010000110.1:3225-6861 GCA_029933395.1 Sulfurovaceae bacterium
AGTTCGATCGCCATCTTCTTGGGGAGACCACACTGATCCATACGCAGGTCGGGACCGACGACGATAACCGAACGGCCTGAGAAGTCGACACGTTTTCCCAGAAGGTTCTGTCGGAATCGCCCCTGCTTCCCTTTGATCACTTCTGAGAGTGATTTGAGAGGACGCTTGTTGGCACCCTTGACAGCATTGCCGCGACGGCCGTTATCGAAAAGTGCATCTACTGATTCCTGAAGCATTCTCTTTTCGTTACGGACGATAATCTCAGGTGCATCCAGTTCGGTCAAGCGCTTCAGGCGCTGGTTTCGGTTGATGACTCTTCGGTAGAGGTCATTGACATCGGAAACGGCGAATTTGCCGCCATCGAGGCTGACCAGTGGCCGCAGATCCGGCGGAAGGACCGGCAGGTGTGTCAGCATCATCCACTCCGGTCTGTTGCCGGAGTTGAGGAACGCCTCGATGACTTTAAGACGCTTGACAATCGTTTTTCGTTTCGCTTCGGATTTGGTCGCAGAGATATCCTCTTTGAGCTGTCCAAACATCTCTACGAGATCCAGGTCGGCCAGCAGCTCACGAATAATTTCGCCACCCATGCGGGCATCGAATTCACTGTCGCCGAATCGCTGTACAATCTGCTGATACTGCTCTTCATTGAGCACATCGAACTTGGCAAGAGGATTCAACCCCTCGCTGTCATAGCTCGCTTCACCGGGATTTTTGACAATATAGGCTTCATAGTAGAGGACACGTTCGAGGTCTTTCATCTTGACGCCCAGCAGCGTACCGATACGGGATGGCAGTGAACTGACATACCAGATATGCGCGACCGGTGCGATCAGGGAGATATGGCCCATTCGGTTTCGGCGCACTTTGGAAGAGGTGACTTCGACGCCACACTTTTCACAGACGACACCTTTGTAACGCATCTTTTTGTATTTACCGCAAAGACACTCATAGTCCCGGATCGGTCCGAAGATTTTGGCACAGAAGAGTCCATCTCTTTCGGGCTTCAGGGTGCGGTAATTGATCGTCTCCGGCTTTTTGACTTCACCGTAACTCCAGGAGAGTACCTTCTCCGGACTGGCAACACGCAGTTGCAGTGCGGCGATATCCTTGGGTCTCTCTTCGCTGTTCAGATCAATCGGTGTTAAATTTTCCAATATCTTACTCATGTTCACCCTCTACTTCTTTTTTCTTCTCATACAGTTCTACATCCAGACCCAGAGCCTGCAGCTCTTTGGTCAGGACAAACATTGTCTCCGGTACACCGGATGCCGGTACGCTTTCACCCTTGGTGATCGCTCGATAGGCTCTGGCTCGTCCTTCGACATCATCCGACTTGATCGTCAGCATCTCTTTGAGGATATGAGAGGCGCCGTAGGCCTCGAGTGCCCAGACTTCCATCTCTCCAAATCGCTGTCCACCGAAGAGTGCTTTACCACCGACTGGCTGCTGTGTGACCAGAGAGTATGGTCCGGTTGAACGTGCGTGGACTTTCTCATCGACGAGGTGATGGAGTTTGAGCATATACATATATCCGACATTGACACGCTCGATCATCTTCTCACCGGTCATACCGTCATAGAGGACTGTCTTCCCATCTTCATCGATCTTCGCCAGATCGAAGAGTTTGGCAAACTCTTCCCGGTTAGCACCTTCGAAGACCGGTGCGGCAAATTTGACACCGTTTGCCCAGTCTCTTGCGTAGCTGAGCAGCTCTTCGTCATTCATCTTGCCCAGTGTCTCTTTCGCATTCATCAACTTGGCGACATCGGCGATCTCGATCATCTTGGATCTGAGATCCTGGACGAAACTCTCTTGCTGATTTTCGAACATCTCCTGGATCTGTTCCCCCAGTCTCTTCCCGACCAGGCCGAGGTGCACCTCGAGGATCTGCCCAATATTCATACGGCTTGGAACCCCCAGCGGGTTCAAAATAACATCGACCGCTCTTCCATCTTCCATATAAGGCATATCGGTTTCAGGCACGATGTTGGACACGATACCCTTGTTTCCGTGACGGCCCGCCATCTTGTCCCCGACTTTGAGTTTTCTTTTGGTTGCGATATAGACTTTGACCAGCTTGGTCACGCCGCTGGGAAGAATATCATCATTTTCAAGGACCTTCAGTTTCTCTTCGTGATCGACTTTGAGTCGCTTTTTCTGCTTGAGGAAATAGTTTTTGAGTGACTCATACTCCGACTGTACCTCTTCACTGAAAGAGCGTACGACACCCTTGAGTGCAAAACGGTTGATCTCCTTGACGACATCGACAGGTATCTTCTCTCCTTTTTTGTACTCATTGCCGGCAACAGAGACATCATCTGTCAACTCATTTTTGGAGAGCAGTGCGGTAATACGCAGCATCTCTTCTCTATCGATCATCAACAACTGATCGTGGTGATCACTGTCAAGTGCCGCTTTTTCCTCTTCGTACGCCTGTATGGCGCGCGCATCTTTCTCGTAGCCCTTCTTGGTAAAGACTTTGATATCGACGACGACACCCTCCATCGAGGCAGGGCAATAGAGTGACTTATTGACGACATGTCCTGCTTTCTCACCGAATATGGCTCGCAGAAGTCTCTCTTCCGGAGTCGGCTTGATCTCCCCCTTGGGGCTCACTTTTCCAACCAGAATCATTCCCGGTTTGACATGCGTACCCATTTTGATGATCCCGCTGTCATCGAGATGAAGCAGCTCGTCTTCACGGATGTTGGGAATGTCACGCGTGATCTCTTCCGTTCCATGCTTGAGCTCGCGTGCTTCGATCTCTTTCTCATAGGTGTGGACCGATGTGAAGGTATCTTCACGAATCAGTTTTTCGGAAATAACGATTGCATCTTCATAGTTGTATCCATTCCATGGCATGAAAGCGACCAGTGCGTTCTTTCCGATCGCGAGCTCCCCCTGATCCATGTTGGGACCATCGGCGATCACTTGACCGGTTTTGACCTTGTCTCCTCTCTGCACAATCGGCGTCTGTGTAAAAGTGGTATTCTGGTTGGTTCGCATATTTTTTTCGAGCGCATAGTGATCGATAAATACACCACTCTCATCTTCACCCATGACATAGATATTTTTGGCATCGACTTTCTCTACGATACCGGCTCTTTTCGCTTTGCTGGATTCCCAGGCATCACGGCTGACGATCGCCTCCATACCTGTACCGACGACTGGCGCCTCTGTTCTGAGCAGAGGGACTGCCTGTCGCTGCATGTTCGATCCCATCAGGGCACGGTTTGCATCATCATGCTCCAGGAAGGGAATCAGTGCTGCTGCAGATCCGGAGATCATCAGAGGTGAGATATCGATCAGATCCACACGTGAAGCCAGGTTCAGTTCGATGTTACCGTTGAGCCGTGTTTCGATCAGATCCTCTTCAATATAACCGTTTTCGTCTACCTTGGTCGAAGCGGGTGCAATACACTTGTCCTCTTCCTGTGTGGCAGTGATATAGACGATCTCGTCTGTTACCTTGCCATCCTTGACGATCTTGTATGGTGCTTCGATAAAGCCGAGTTCATTGACCTTCGCATAGGTCGCCAGTGTATTGATCAGACCGATATTCTGACCTTCCGGCGTCTCGATCGGACAGATACGTCCGTAGTGGGTCGGGTGGACATCACGCACTTCAAATCC
>JAOZOG010000011.1:0-5648 GCA_029933395.1 Sulfurovaceae bacterium
CCTGTCTGATGCCCCTTTCCTCTGGAGAGTTTTTCCAGCAGCCTCAACATCAATCTTACCCCTGCACCGGTCGCACCACTGGGATTTTCACCCCAGGGATGCTCGACGAAGGCAGGGCCGGCGATATCGATATGTGCCCATCGGTTTTTGTGTGTTTTGTCGATAAACTCTGCCAAAAACATCCCCGCAGTAATACCTCCGCCATAGCGTGTATTGGAGATATTGCTGATATCGGCGACATCACTCTTGAGTGTTTTGCCCAGATAGCGGTTGAAGTCAAGTTTGGTTGCCATTTCGCCGGAGATTTTGTTGGCGGCGTTGAGTACCATATCGATGACGGCATCACTGTTACCCATCACGCCGGAGGTGTAGTGCCCCACACCGACGACACAGGCGCCGGTCAGTGTCGCCATATCGAAGAGATAATCTGACGTGACCTCCTGTTGCGCATAGCAGAGCAGGTCGGCCAGCACCAGGCGTCCTTCGGCATCGGTGTTGCGCACTTCGATCGTCTTGCCGTTTTTGGCGACGAGCACGTCGTCGGGCTTGTAAGCGTTCCCTCCGATCATATTTTCGACGGCACCGATGAAACCATGGACTTCGATGGGGAGGTTCATTTCAGAGACTGCCTTGAGAAGCCCGAGAACTGCTGCACCACCACTTTTGTCCGCTTTCATCGTAACCATATAGTCGGCAGGCTTGAGACTGAGTCCGCCACTGTCGTAGGTCAACCCTTTTCCGATGATAGAAACGACTGCTTTGGGATTTTTTGGTTTGTGAACGAGGTGGATCACTCTGGGTTCATGACGGCTGGCACGTGCGACGGCGAGCAGTGCGTTCATCTTCTCTTTTTTGAGCTGTTTGGGCTTGAGAATCGTACATTTCAGATCGTTCTCGTGCGCAAGATCCAGCGCCATCCCAGCCATCACTTCAGGGTAGCAGTCATCGGGTGATGTGTTGACGATCTCCCGGGTATAGTTCGTGGCATTGGCTCCGATCTGGGCATTGAGTATCGCTCTGCTGCAGCTTTCAAGATTGAGTTCGAAGGCATGGTACTCTTCGAGTGAGATCGTGATTTTTTTAAGTTTGTGCGGACTCTTTTTGCTCTTGTAGGTATCAAAGCTGTATGCCCCCAGAATGACCCCTTCCACCATCGCCCGCAGGACGGCGGTGCATTTGGGGTGGCTCATATAGCTGGCTATTTTGGCACTTTTGAATTTTGTGCCGTTCAGGGAGCGTACGGCTGTAGCGATTGCGGGTCGGATATCCGTACTCTTGATGGTTTCGGAACCGACATAGAGCCGGCCCTTTTCTGCAAGAAGGCAGAGTTCTTCATGGGCGCCTGAAAAGCCTGCTTGTTTGAGGATTTTTTGATCCTTGACAAACGCATGCTTCAGGTTTTTGTCAATGACGATGACGATCTCGAGCTCGGCTTTGATCTCTTTGACCGATTTGGCGGTTAAATCAAATTTCATATTTTTCCTTTTCGGATTTGGTTTTATTATTGTTTGGTATGGTATCAACAACTCTATATTTTATGCTTAAAAGCAGCCTATGATATTTGGCTTTTTTTAAAACTATATTGCACGATACTTTGTCAGAGGCCTCTTATTCTGATATACTACCGCTTTTATATACAATGAATGAAGGTTAGTTTGATTCAATGGATTTATTAGTTCTCTATTTTTTACTGGCGGTGACGATATCGTTTATCTGTTCTGTTCTGGAGTCTGTTTTGCTCTCAGTCAATATGGCCTATGTGTCGGTGCTCGAAAAGAGGAGCCCGCGCACCGGTGCACTTCTGAGGGTGCAGAAGACCAGTATCAACAAATCGATCGCCTCTATCCTGATCCTCAATACCATTGCCAATACATTGGGTGCAGCCGCTGTCGGTGCACAGGCGGAGAGTCTGTATGGTGCAGGTGCTGTCTTTTATGTCTCGATTGTGCTGACATTCGCTATTTTGTTTCTCTCGGAGATCATCCCCAAAACGATCGGGGCAACACACTGGAAGTCACTGGCACCGATCGCTGCGCATATGATACGATTTTTTATCTGGATCACCTATCCTATTATACTGCTGACACTTTTTGTAACCAATCGTATCAATAGAGATGACGAGAGTATGAGCCTTACAAAGGCTGAACTGATAGAGACGACACTGATGAGTGAGGATGAGGGACTGCTCGATGAGCAGGAGTCGGATGTCATCGAAAATATTCTGCTGCTGGACAAGATCAAAGTCAACGAGATACTTACACCCCGATCCGTCGTATTTGCCCTGGACGGCACCCGCAGCATCAAGGATATTGTCCGGAACGAAGAGGATATTTTCAAGTTCTCGAGGGTACCTGTATTTGAGGGGAGTATCGAAAATATCACGGGTATGGTGCTGACGAAGAGAATTTTCAAAGAGGCGCTTACCGATGACAGTATCACGCTCCAAAGTATCCAAAAGGAGATCTTCAAAGTCAATGAAAATATTCCTGTCTCGATGGCGCTCGACCTCTTTATCAAAAAGAAAGAGCATATATTTCTGGTACTGGATAGCTATGATCAGACTGAGGGTATCGTGACACTTGAAGATTGTGTCGAGACGATCCTGGGTGTCGAAATCGTGGATGAGAGTGACAGCGATGCAGATATGCGGGAAGTGGCAAAGCTCAAAATGCGGCTGAAGCGGAGAAAAGAGAAGGATCGGCAGAGTATCCTGACTTGATGAGTACCGCCGGCGCGAAAGCAGCTATTTGAACTGCTCTTCCAGCATCACCTTTGCCTGTATCATATCTTTGTCCCCGCGTCCGGAGAGGTTGACGAGGATCGTTTTGCCTTTGATCGCTTCAGGTTTCATCTTTTTGAGATAGGCGATAGCATGAGAACTTTCGAATGCCGGGATGATCCCCTCTGATTGGGAGAGCCAGACGAAAGCATCCAGAGCCTGATTGTCGGTGATATAGTCATACGTGACGGCGTTTTGGTCTTTGAGGTAGGCATGTTCGGGACCGATACCGGGATAGTCGAGCCCTGCCGAGATGGAGTGGGCCTCCTGGACCTGTCCATCTTCATCCTGGAGCAGATAGCTGAGCTGTCCATGCAGGACACCCGGCGAACCCTTGGCGAGAGAGCAGCCATGCTTGCTCTCCAGACCGAAACCGCCCGCTTCGATGCCGATACATTCGACACTTTCATCTTCGAGGAAGTGGTTGAAGATACCCAGTGCATTAGAGCCGCCGCCGATACAGGCGATGACTTTGTCGGGGAGAATGCCTTCGGCTTCCAGGAGCTGTGCCTTGGCTTCCCAGCCGATAATCGACTGGATATCACGCACCATCATCGGGTAGGGGTGTGGGCCGGCGACGGTTCCAATGACGTAGAAGGTATCACGTGCGTGGGTGACCCAGTGACGGATGGCGTCGTTCATTGCATCCTTGAGGGTACGGCTGCCTGACTCGACGGCATGGACTTTGGCGCCCAGCAGTTTCATCCGGAAGACATTGAGCTCCTGGCGTGCAACATCTTTGGCGCCCATGAAGATTTCACATTCGAGGTCAAAGAGAGCGGCGACCGTAGCAGTCGCGACACCATGTTGGCCTGCGCCTGTTTCTGCGATGATTTTCTTCTTGCCGAGACGCTTTGCCAGGAGTGCCTGTGCGACAGTGTGGTTGATCTTGTGTGCGCCGGTATGGTTGAGATCCTCACGCTTGAGGTAAATTTTGGCATCGAGCTCTTTGCTGAGATTTTCCGCAAAGTAGAGCGATGAGGGGCGTCCAACGTAGTTTTTGTAATAGTAATCTACTTCCGCCCAGAATTCCGGATCAAATCGAATCGCCTCATAATCAAGCCTGAGCTGTTCGAGTGCCGGCATCAGTGTCTCGGGTACGAAGCGACCGCCGTAGATACCGAAATGACCCAGCTCATTGGGATCGAAGGAGGAGGGGCTTGGGATGTAGATATCGGTTTGAGGATTGTAGGTTGATTGCATGCTGCTTTCTTTGGATGGAGTCAATAATAAAGGGATTATATCCAAGAGAGTTTAAGTTTGTATATGGATGAAAAAGTCGGTTAGGTTACTTTAAACTTTATCTCGGTACTATAAAGTATAAATAGTTCAAATAAAAACTATAATAGCGAGTTATATTAATAGAAAGAATTTAAAAGGATTGCAAATGATGCCATTTACGGATGAAGAGATTTATCACGCAGTTAAGGCCAAGATTCCGGAGGTGAGTCAATATGTCAACTCCCACGGAGGGGATATCAGGCTGCTGGGGGTCAAAGACGGGAAGGTTTATATCGAATTGACCGGGACATGTCATGGATGCTCAATGAGTCTGATGACGACAAAAATGGTTGTGCAGCGTACACTCAGAGAGTTGATTCACCCGGAACTGGAGGTTATCAATGTCGATGGTACTCCGGAGAATGCACTTCCCGAAACATACTACAGGGATGAAGAAGAGAGTGTCGAAGCAAATGATTCAGTCCAAAAAGAGGGCCTGATGGACAAAATGAAAAAAGTTTTTACATAATATTAAAAGGAACTATCAATGAGACTTGTCTTTCCAACCGATGAAAATATGGGCTATCTCTCCAAAAGAGGTGCACATTTCGGCAAAGCGACATACTATACGGTCATCACTCTTGAGAATGGGGAGATCTTCGATGTGGAGTCAGTCCCCAATCCCGGCCATAGCGGTGGTGCCTGCGGCAATGCCGTAACCAATATCCTGGGACTGAATCCCGATGCGCTGATCGTCTCTGGCATAGGGGGTTCGCCGGCACAGGGTTTTGCCAGTGCAGGACTCGATCTCTATTTCGATACCGTCTCTGCGACTGTCGAAGAGAGTGTGAGGAGGTTTGTCGATGGTGCGCTTGAAAAGAGCAGCGGCAATGGAACCTGCTCGGCACACTGATATGACCTTCGAATTCAAACAGATCGGGACGATCCGCTCTCCCTTCTGTGATCTGGTCGATATGCCTGTACAGCCCAAAGGGGCAAAAGATATCCATGCGACGATAGAAATCAACGAAGAATATGCGGCGGGCCTAAAGGATCTGGATGGCTTCAGCCATGTCTATCTGATCTACTATTTTCACAAAGTCAAAGAGCCAAAACTAAGTGTCGTTCCCTTTAACGACAGGACACATACCCCAAGAGGTGTCTTTTCGACCCGCACACCGATGCACCCCAACTCCATCGGCCTGTCGGTTGTAGAGCTTGTCGGTGTGGAAGGAAATATTGTCACGATCAAAGGAGTGGATATCCTGGATGGTACTCCGCTGCTGGATATCAAGCCCTATATCGAGAACTTTGATCGAGTGGAGGGTGAGACGAGATCCGGATGGATGACAGCGACTCCGCACGAAGTTGGCAAATGCCGGTCGGATGAGCGGTTTGTGCAGGTGTGAGGATCGGGGTATCGTAAACATTCGTTAACCGATAAGTGATATGATATATTTGTCTCTCAAGAATGGGTTGATCTTATACAGGATCCTCGAACTTATTCGAGGTAGACGCGAATGAATTCGCATCCCCAAATAGCTTGAGAGTATACCAATGAAAAGGAAAGAAAAATGCTGAAAGATCTATTCTATATCGGATTGGGCGGTGCGCTGCTGGCCAAGGAAAAAGTGGAAAAAGAGCTCAA
>JAOZOG010000011.1:5748-8501 GCA_029933395.1 Sulfurovaceae bacterium
AAGGATCGTTTCCTCTTTGTCCGGCCACTCTCGCCTTCTGAACTGAGAGAGAGTATCAACACGCTGGGTGCAAGCTTCATCAAATTAGCGCAGGTACTGGCGACGCGGGCAGACTTCTTCGACGATGCCTATCTTCAGGAGCTGCGTGCACTGCATGACGAGATTCCGCCGATGCCCAAAGATGATTTCCGAAGAGTTTATGATCTGGCATTTGAAAAAATGGATCTCTTCGAGCATTTCGAAGAGGAGCCAATCGCCAGTGCTTCGATCGGAGAGGTACACGAAGCCCGGCTCAGGAGCGGGGAGCGTGTCGCAGTCAAGCTGCGGCGTTGGGGTATCGCTGATCAGGTCAAGGCGGATATTCGTATCCTGACCTTTTTCAACAGGACTTTCCGTCCGCTCTTTTCACACTATACCAAAAACTCCATCGACTCCCTGATCGCCGAGTTTTCCGATATGATCCTCAAAGAGGTGAGTTTCCAGAATGAACTCGCCAACCTCAAGAGCTTTTCTCTGGTCTACGAGAAGAGCGGTGTCATCTTTCCTGTCCCTTATGAGCAGTACTGCAGTGATGATGCGATCGTGATGAGTTTCGAAGAGGGGATCCGATTCGATGACAAAGAGGAGCTGAGGAAACGAAAGATCGATTTTCATACCGCGATGGACAAGCTGATCGAGTTCTACACCGAGCAGATGCTGATCAACGGCTACTTCCACGCCGATCCACATCCGGGCAATTTGCTGATCCGCGAGGATGGCAGGCTGGTGCTGCTCGATTTCGGTATGGTCAAGCGTATCAGCAACCCCGCGCGTATCGCGATCATCGAGATGGTCAAGTCGGCCCACGAACAGGATTTCGAACTCTATATCTCCAGCTGTAAGCGTCTGGGTGTCATCGCCTATGAAGCCCCGCAGGATCAGATGACCGAGCTGGCGCAGCGGATGTTCGAAATCTTCAATGACGATTCGCTCGATGCGACGAGTATGCAGGAGCTCGCCTTCGGTGTGATGGCATCGATGCGCGACTTCCCCTTCAAGCTCCCGCAGGAGGCGATCTACATTATGCGTGCCAGTGCCATCATCGAGGGGCTGGGAACGATCTATATCCCCAACTTCAACGGTGTCAAGGATATCCTTCCGCTGCTGCAAAAGAATATCCCCAAAGCCCTGGGTGCGGACAATGGTATCATCGAAGCGATGATGGATGAGCTGGGGTCGCTGCCGCTGACAATTCGGCAGGTGCGCACCGGTATCCAGAAGATCAGCGAAGATGAACTGCGGGTTCACTTGAGCGAAAGGCAGCTGGAGTGGCTGGAGAGCCGTATAGGCAACCGCATCAACACGTTCGTCTCCTCATTCGTGTTGATGGCGCTCGCCTTTTTTCTTTTGCTCTTCGATCCTGCCTGGAAGACGGCTGCCGCAGTTCTTTTTGCAATAGCGGCAGTGAGGATGCTATACAAATAAATCGATGATCGAATAGCAGTTACTTTGAGGCGTAATCGCCAAGGGTGACAAGGGTGCCAAAACTTCTAATTACAAGGACTCGCGATGAAAACCAAAGCCAATAAAAATAGACAACGAGAGATGGTAGTCGAGGAGCGTTTCGCTCTGAAAAAAGCATTTTGTGACAAGATTCAGGCAAAAACAGCCAGATTTGGCTTCGGCGGCTTCGGGGAAGCGACCTACTACCGTACCTACAGTCGTCTCAAGCCGGACGGCAGTCAGGAGCACTGGGGAGATACGGTTATTCGGGTAATCAACGGCATCCTTTCGATCCGAAAAAATCACTATCTTCTCAACCGTCTGCTCTGGGAAGAGGAGAAGTGGCAAAACTATGCCGGGAAATTGGCGAATGCGATGTTCGATATGAAGTGGCTGCCGCCGGGACGCGGACTCTGGGTGATGGGGACTGATTATGTCTATGAGCGCGGCGGTGCAGCACTGAACAACTGCGGCGCAGTCGATACGACGGATCTGGCACTGGCAGCAGACTGGACGATGGATATGTTGATGTGCGGTGTCGGTGTCGGGTTCAATACTGCCTGGAGAGGTGAAAATGTGACGATGCCCGACAAATCCCGTCCGATCACCTTCGTCATTCCTGACAGCCGTGAAGGCTGGGTCGCATCGGTACGGCTGCTGATCGAGAGCTATACGCGGGGCGGTGCCTGGTTTACATTCGATTACGGTACCATTCGCCCCAAAGGGTCTCCGATCAAAGGCTTTGGTGGGACGGCTTCCGGCCCCGATCCGCTCAAAGAGCTGCACGGAAGAATCGAGCAGTATATGGATGAGTATTGTCACGGAACTTATGATCAGACCCGTACCGTCGCAGATATTATGAATGCGATCGGGGCCTGCGTGGTGGCAGGCAATGTCCGCCGCAGTGCGGAGATCGCCCTGGGTAATGTGGATGACGGAACCTTTCTCGAACTGAAGAATTTCGAAAAGAATCCGGATCGTTCGGAGATAGGGTGGATGTCCAACAATACCGTCGTGTTGGAGAAAAATGAGGATTTCGAAAAGCTGCCGATGATAGCCGGCCATATTCTCAATAATGGCGAGCCCGGCATCATGAATCTGATCAATGTCCAGAAATATGGTCGATACGGCGACAAGACAGAGGATAAAGCGTGGTTGGCAAACCCCTGTTCGGAGATCCCGCTCGAGAGTTTCGAGCTCTGCAATCTCGCCGAAGTCTTTTCGGCACGTTGCGAGGATGAAACGGCATTTTACGAAGCGTTGGAGTATGC
>JAOZOG010000011.1:8601-22682 GCA_029933395.1 Sulfurovaceae bacterium
CCGATCTGTGATGTACTGAAAAATGCCGGAATTCCCAACGAGCCTGATCACTACAGCGCTAATACGACGGTATTCGAATTCCCGATCGATCAGGGGAAGACACGCAAAGCGACATCGGTTTCCGCCTGGGAGCAGTTCGCCTTTCTGGCGATGCTGCAGCGTGAATGGAGTGATAATATGGTGAGTTGCACCGTCTACTTCAATCCCAAAACGGAGGGAGACCAGATCGAGCACATGCTGGCCCTCTTCGCTCCGACGATCAAATCAGTCTCGATGCTCCCACACTCCGACAAAGGAGCCTACGAGCAGATGCCCTACGAGGGAATCAGCAAAGAGGAGTACGAAACACGCCTGGCATCGATACCCAAAATAGACTGGAGCAGTTTCGGCGGCAGTGACGGTATAGAGAGCCGTTTTTGTACTAATGACAGCTGTGAGAGATAGGGGAGTGTTACACTTACCGTAGCGTGGGCATTCCTGTCCACGAAAAAGGAAATTCCGAAGGATAGTGTCGTGGGTAGGAATGCCCACGCTACTGGGGGATTGAATATTTACAATACGCTATAATTTCCTCAACACACAAAAGGAGCGGAAAAGATGGCGGTTTTTCGTCGGGTGTATGCTGAAGGGCATCCCTATTTTATCACGATGACGACACAAAATCGTACTCCCTTGCTGGTGGATCATGTTGAACTGCTGCGTGAAGCCTTTCGCAATTCAAAAAAGTATTTTGTTTATGAAATCGATTCTATTGTGATATTGCCCGATCACCCGCATATGATCATCATTCCTGAAGAGCCTGATTCATATCCCAAAATTGTGCGATCTGTTAAAACATACTTTTCGAAAGGTCTGAAAGAGTCGTGGGCAGGAATGCCCACGCTACAAATGCTAATGATCGATCAAAAAGAGTACCCCGCCCCCCCAAACTATGCTATAATGACAGTATTCTGTCACAAAGGACTTTTATGCAAGCAGTTAACTACACGGCGGCACGCAATAATCTGAAAGCTATCATAGACGATGTATGTGATAATAACGAAGAAGTGATCGTAACGACCAAAAATGACAAAAGCGTGGTCATCATCTCTCTGGATGAATATAATCAAACACATGCCCAGCTCAAGCGTGAAGTTCAAAAGGCGGTTGCCGAAATAGAACGGGGTGATTATATGGATATTGACGAAGCGTTTGACAGAGTACTCTCCAAATATGAAGATTAAGTTTTCACAGACAGCATACAACTGCCTTGATGCGATGGGTGAGTATATCTATGAACGGAGTGCTTCAAAAAAAACGACTGCAGGATATTTGAAAAAATTCAGGCAATACATTATTGAGACATTAAAACTTTTCCCAAAAGCAGGAAGACCGTCTGATGAACTGGAGCCAAATTCCCGCAAGCTTGTTTATCAAGGGTATTCAATTATTTACAAGATTTCAAAAGGTCAGGTCGAGATTTTGACTATCTATAGGGAAAACATACCCAAGATAGGGGTATAGCTCGATGAGCTACGATGAAGACACCCTGATAGAACAATCCACTATCGGTCTTAATCCCGGAGTGGATGCTCTGCTCATCGATGAGGTGATTGCGGAGTTGACACGTGACCGCTCCGTCTTGAGTGACTTCGCCACCGGGCCTGTCTTTGGATGTCCCTATGGTAGCGTGGGTAGGAATGCCCACGCTACGGGGGGGTTGCGGTGACTCATCTTGAAAAGATCCAAAAAGCCAAAGCCAGACTGATGTTGGAGCATCCCTATTTTGGGACGATTGCTTCGTCGCTGAAACTTGAAAAGAGTGATGCGATCGAAGCGTTTCTCTCCGACGGAAAAATCCTGCAGTATAACGATGACTACTTTGAGGCGGCTCCTGTGGAGGATGTGGAGTTCGCTCTGGCCAATGGTGCGATGCATACGGTGCTCAAGCATCAGAAGCGTGCGGGGGAGCGCTATGACTGGCTCTGGCAGCTGGCGACCGACTATACGATCAACAGTATGCTGGTACGCAACGGCCTCTCTCTGCCCGATCGGGCCAATTATCAGGATCGTTTCGAGGGGATGTATGCCGAAGAGGTCTACGAAGTCCTTCGATCGGAGATCATCAATGAAGAGCTCAGTGGAGATGAAAGCCTCAAGGAGCAGGCCCACAATGAGCAGGGCAAAGATAATAACGATCGCGTCTCCGAAGAGGGGAAGGGGATAGAGGAGAGTGAAGACCGCCCCAGGCAGACCACCTGCAGTGACGCGAAAAACGATAGTGGGAACCCGGAGACACCAGCAGAGCACCGTGAGGATGAAGAGCCCGAGATGGACCTGGAGGCAGAGGAGCGGATGGCAAGAGAGTTCTACGAACAGCTCTTCGAGAAGATGAATCGTCAGGGTACACTGCCCAAAGACCTGAAGCTGCTTGTCCCGGAATACTTCAGTCACAGAGTCGACTGGCGCGAGATGCTCTACCGCTATATCGCTGACCATGCCAAGAGCAGCTTCACCTTCCTGCCGCCCAATATGAAATATCTCTACCGAGGCATCTACCTCCCCAGTCTCAGCTCCGACCTGCTGCGCATCGTGATTGCCATCGACAGCTCTGGCTCGATTGACGAAGCGCTGCTTGCAACTTTTCTCGGCGAAGTCCAGTCGATCACACAGCAATACCCAAACTACGAGATCGATATCATCACTGCCGATATGAAAATCCAATCACACGAAACCTTTTTGCCTGGAGAAACACTGAATTATGAGGTGAAAGGAAGGGGAGGGACGGATTTTCGGCCGGTATTCGATTATATTGACCGGTATGTTGATTATCCGACTCTGCTGCTCTATTTTACGGATGGACTTGGGACTTTTCCAGATGATGAGCCGCCGTATGATCTGCTTTGGGTCATGCCTGAGGAGCAGGAAGTGCCGTTTGGGGAAGTGGTGGTTTTGGAGGAGTAATATGCTTTATGGGCATCTCAATAGGGTACCCTGTCCGGGTCATCATACCATTGTCGAAAAAGCTTTTTGCATGAATCATCGGGCTTGTGCTTGAATGTGATCGGATCAGGGACTTTCTTCAGTATGATTTCGGTGATCAGCGTATCATCGAAACCGATGGCGGCAGCATCGGCTTTGGTATTGCAGTAGACGACGCAGTCGAGGTGCGCCCAGTGGATAGCAGAGAAACACATTGGGCAGGGTTCACCGGTGGTGTAGAGCTCACAGCCTTCGAGGGAGAAATTTTGCAATTTGTCAGAGGCTCTGCGGATCACAACCATCTCAGCATGGGCAGTAGGGTCATTGGTCTTGATCACTTCATTGTGTCCCCTGGCGATAATCTCACCATCCTTGACGATAACCGCCCCAAACGGGCCGCCATCTCCTGCCTCTATTCCTCTTTTGGCCTCTTCCCAGGCAGCCTGCATCCATTGATCCATCTTTTATTGCTTCTACTGATAATTGATATATCGCGGTTTTGTTTTGATCCGGTGGCCCTGGGCCGGTTTCAGTCCCAGCGCCTGGGCAGGACTCATCATATAGGGTTTATCCTCAGTAAAGAAGAGTTTGAAGCCACTGGAAGCTTTGGCTGCGAGACTTTCGGTATATAGCCCGTTGTAGATGTTGATTTTCAGGGTAGGGGAGCCGTGGCCATCCAGGTTGGCGATCAGATCGATATTGTCATAGTTTTTGAGGCGATGCTTGTTGCGCACCATTCCGTTGGTGAACATATGCACGATAAGCATCTTTTTCCCGATCCCATTTTCGTGGAGATAGTCCGAGATGATTTTCTGCGCGTCATTGACCTGAGTAGCAGTGATGTGCCCGATTTTCTTCCCGGGCCTTACCTTTAGATTGCCGACATAGAACTCTGGGTCGATGGCGATATGGACAGACTCATATTTGAGATACTTCAGTACAGATCTGACTGATTTGGCAGGTGTTTTTTTGCCAAGCTGAAGATCGAGTATCACGATGAAACCATTTTTTTTGGCCGCATCGATATAACGCATCAGTTTCTTGTGGGGGAGTGCCGTGATATAGTTTTTGTCAGCCCCCGGACTGCTGGTCGCCAGATCGTAGATGATGTCAAATCCGGGGACGACCTTCTGTTTGCCTACCAGTTTCTGGTACTCTGCTGCTTTTGCCTTGACTTTGGTGACCAGCGTATCGACGCTATATTTCCCCAGTATACCGACACGGGAGTGGGGCCTGCCGTAGTAGGCGACGATCAGATCAGCTTCGCTTGTAGAATTATTTTTCTCCGGCTCTGATGCAGAGAGGTCGGGCGCCCCTGTCATTAGAAGCAGAGCTATCATTAAAAATTTCACCATTAGCTCCTGGTTTTTAAATATATTTTTGCAACAGTCTCCGGCATTATGACATGAAAAGAGTTTGGATCATGGATAAATGAGCTGTTTTTTTATCTCCGGTTAACCATCTTTGCCTATAATCTACAAAAAATCACCATCAAAGGATCATCAGTGATCGAATTAGAGAAAACGAAACAGAAGAGTTGCTTCGCGCCATTTTTCGCTCTATTGTTTTTGCCATTGTTATTTTTGTCTGGTCTGGTCGCCGGTTATCTGGGGTATGTGCCGCTGCATGTGGAGATTCATACATTGATCATTATTGCCTTTATCTTTTTGATTTTTGTCCTTTTCATCCGGCACAATGCCAATGTCGCCGTCTGCAAGATGAGAGGCTCTTTTGTGAAGATGGAGGGTGACCTGGAGGAGGCGCTCGAGGAGAATACACTGACGATTATGGGAGAGACGAAATCGACCCTGGTGATCGACAGTTTCATTGCAGACTACTATAAAGAGATACGAAACGACAATTTTGCCAAAGTGGCGCCCAGTGTCTTCCCCATGCTGGGAATACTGGGGACCTTTATCGCGATCGCCCTTTCGATGCCTGATTTTACCGTCAAAGACCTCGACGCGCTCGACCAGGAGATCTCTCTGCTGCTTTCGGGGATCGGGACCGCTTTTTACGCTTCGATCTATGGTATCTTTCTTTCGTTGCTCTGGATCTATTTTGAAAAGCGCGGAATCAGCAAGGTAGAGAAGAATATCTATGACTTGGAGAAGATCTACAACAAGCGCATCTGGAAGAGAAGTGAACTGATCAAGCATGAACATATGCAGAGTGAGCTCAAAGATCAGCAGATCGTTCAGACCCTCAGGGATACCTTCAATCTCGACTTTATCAAAGAGATTAACGAGCAGTATATGAAGAATTACAAAACGATCATCGACGATACGACCAACAGTTTTATGCAGCTGAGTGAACATATGCAGAACACCTCTTCGGATCTGCGTGAAACACTGGGGATGATACAGAGCAGAGAAGAGAGTGTCAATGCGGTCGCCTATATCAAAAAGAATATCGAAGCATTCAACCAAAATGCCCAAAGCCTCCACAAAGCATTGGAGCACTTCGACAGTACGGTCGATCACACCTTTGAAAAGATCGATACCGAAGTAGGGGAGATCGTCGAAAAACTGGCTGATTTCGCCTTTATGCTGAGTGAACAGAACAGGGAGATACAGAACAAACTTCGTATCGAACAGATGAAACGGGATCATATCATAGAGAAGAGGTCGGACAGTCACGATGTTCAGTAGAAAAAAGAGTGAAGACGACAGTAATTTCTGGATCTCCTATGCAGATCTGATGGCCGGTCTTCTTTTTGTTTTCATCCTCCTGATTGGTGCGATCGTTTCCAAGTCCATCATCCTCAAGAGCGACCTGCATCAAAAAGAGGAGAGACTTGCCGCTGCCGAAAAAGACTTGACCGGCAAAGAGGGCAAGCTGAACCAACTCAACAAGATGCTCCGTGAAAAGCTGGCCTATATCGAAGCACAGGATGAAAATCTCTCTTCCAAAGAGAGAGAGCTGAAGCAGACATATGGCCAACTGTCGATGAAAGAGGAGCAGGTCAAAAAACTCAACAAACTTTTGCTTGAAGCGAATACACAGCGGGATATACTCAGCAATAAAGTGGTCGTGGTCCAAAATCTGCTTGAGGAGACAAAAATTGAGAAGAAAAAAAGTGAAAAAGAGCTGGAGGACTATAAGGGTAAAGTCGTCGTCCTCTCCAGCCAGCTGAGCGATGTCAATAGGACGGTAGCAGCCAGGGAAAAAGAGATGCTTCGGCTCCTCAATGCACTGGATGAGAAGGAGACGAATTACAACAAAATCGTCGAAAATCTCCAGAAGCAGAAGGCAAAAATCAAAAATCTGACCGGTATGAAGGTCAAAGTCATTGCTGCACTGAAGAAAGAGTTGGGAGAGCAGATCTCTATCGATCCCAAAAATGGTTCGCTCCGGCTTTCGTCCAATATTCTTTTCGACAAAGGAAGTGCCCAGCTCAAAGAGGAGGCGAAAGCCAGCCTCAAAAAAGCCTTTGAAGAGTATATCGGTGCACTGGTAACCAATCCGGTCATCAAACCGCATCTGGACAAAATCATCATCGAAGGCCATACAGACAGCGATGGGGGCTATCTATACAATCTCGATCTTTCACAACGGCGTGCATTTGCCGTGATGAACTATCTCCTGACACTCGATTTCGCCGAAAAGTACAATATCAAGCCCCTGATCACCGCCAGCGGCCGCTCCTATCTCGATGCTGTCAAAGTCAATGGAGTCGAAGACAAAGAGGCATCGAGAAGAATCGAGATCAAATTCAGACTCAAAAATGAAGATGCGATGCACGAAATCGAAAAGGTGCTCGATGCAGAGTGATTTCATTCCGGAAAAGATGAAAAAAGCCAAGTGGGCCTTAATAAAAAATCTTGAGATTGCACAGGAGAAAGAGGAGGCGATGAAACCAAAAATCTTCACCGCAGGTCTGCCCTGGTGGCGCAAGTGGTGGAATCGTCTGAAACCGGGATTTTTACGGTTGTGGTGGTAATTTCAAGCTTCTAAACCATACTTTTTAACAGAAATACGCAATTATCCCACATTTTTTGGTTATACTATGAAATAATTGAAAAAGGAGACTTAAGTATGATACGACAACATTTTAAAAAGATAGGAGTCGTCGCGGCACTCACTTCGACGTTGCTCTTTACCGGATGTACCCCGGAAGAGCAGGCGATGGCAGCCGGTGCCGCGATGGGAGCCGGTGCTACAGCGGTCGCACTCTCTTCGTACAGCTACCCCTACTATTATGGTACACCATATTATTACTATGGGGGAAGATACTACTACGGCGGATACTATCGAAACGGATATTACTACTATCGTGGACGCCGCTTCTATAATGGCCACTACTATAATCGGGGATACCGATACTACAACGGCAGACGCTACCGTGCAACGGTGGGGCGCTATGGATACTATACCAGCAGAAGCCAGTACAACCGATATCGTTACTCCGGCAGAAGAGGCAGTTCGTATAACAGGCGATCTTACAGCCGCTCAAGCTATAGAGGTGGACGCCGCTACTAACCCGGGTGCAATTCAGGGGGTTGGCAGCTGATTCAGTGTCAACTCTAATTTCTTCCTGAATACTTCAAAAGAGGGGAGTGAGAGCTTCGCTTCTCTCTGCTTCTCTCCCCACATGGGTTCGGGAAAATAACTGTCTGTTTCAAAACGAGCCATAATATGCCAATGTACATGCGGCAGGTAATTGCCAAATGAGGCGATATTGATCTTGGCAGGCTGATAGTAGGAGAGCATCTCCTTTTCTATCAGGTCGAGCAGCGCATAGATTTCCATTTTTGTATTTATAGGTACATCACTCATTTCCCGGTAAGGTTCTTTGGCGAATATTTTTAACCATGGGATCTCACTCTCCTCTTTTTCTATTCGAACCCTTGCATTCTCCCAGATAACAATCTGCTGCAGCATCAACGAATCCTTTTAATACTAATATTATTTAATTTAAAAATCTGTGAGGCGCTTTGACGACCCTTTTGTGTCGGAAACTTTACGATCACATCGGCAGACTCTTCGGCAAATGCTTTGTCGTAGGGCCTGCCACTGATATTTGCGGAGGTCGTATAGGCCCACCCCAGTTTTTGGATCAGTTGCAGATGGTTTGTTTCTCTGATGACACGGTAGGAGTGGCCATCGGGAAAGATAAAGGTACTTCTCTTCGCTCTTCTGATCCTGTTTTTATGCCTTTCGGGTACACGGGTGAATGTTTTGAGTGATTGAAGTGAGGGAAGGGCTTTGATATAGTGTTTGTGAGGAGGACGCTGTTTTATTTCGGTAAGCCTGTCGGCATTTTGGGAGACGAAACCGATCGTCGTATCGGTCTGCGTCAGGAAGACCATGGTCTTCAGCCGCTCACTGCTCACTGTCGATACCTATTGATTGAGATAATCCTGAAGTGCTTTTGGTTCCAGCTTGCCGTCATCCTCTTTGAGCTCCTTGATTGCCTGTGCCGTCGCTTTGGCGGCAGCGATAGTCGTAAAATAGGCGACATTGTTGTTGAGGACTGATTGCCTCATCGTTCTGGCATCGTCTTTGCTCGCTTTGTTGTCGCTGGTATTGATAGCCAGAGCGATCTCTTCGTTTCTGATCATATCATCGATATTGGGACGCCCCTCGTAGATTTTGAGTACTTTTGTCGATACCACACCGGCAGCTTCCAGTGCTTTGTGTGTACCGGAAGTCGCAACGATCTCGAAGCCCAGGTCGGCAAACATTTTTCCAACTTCACCGGCATAGGGCTTGTCTGTTTCGGTCAGTGAAATAAAGAGCGTGCCTTCGAGTGGAATATTGTTTTTGCTGGCGAATTGGCTTTTGGCGAAACTCATCCCGAAAGTGTCGGAGATTCCCATCACTTCACCGGTCGATTTCATTTCCGGCCCAAGGATCAGGTCGGAACCCGGCAGTTTATTGAAGGGGAAGACAGCCTCTTTGACAGCAATATGCTTTCTGAGGATCGGCTCCATAATCTTTTTCCCGAAGTTGACAACACCGAAGATATCGTAAAACTTCAATGCTTCTCTGAGGTCTCCCTGCAGCATTACACGGGTCGCTACCTTGGCCAGAGGAACGCCTGTCGCTTTGGAGACAAAAGGAACGGTTCGTGATGCTCTCGGATTGACCTCGATGAGATAGATGTCGCCTCTATGGATTGCAAACTGGATATTGAGCAGGCCTATCACGCCCAGACCCAGAGCGATTTCCGCGGTCTGGCGTTTGACCTCCTCGATCAGTTCATCGGAAATAGAGACAGGTGGGAGTGAACAGGCAGAGTCCCCCGAGTGTATCCCGGCCTCTTCGATATGCTGCATCACCGAACCGATATAGACTTCCTTGCCGTCACAGATCGCATCGACATCGAGCTCTATGGCATTGTCTAGGAATTTGTCGATCAGTACCGGTGCGTCATTGGAGACGCTGACTGCTTCATCCATATACTCTCTGAGCTCCGCATCACTGTAGACGGTACGCATGCCGCGTCCACCCAGGACGAAGCTCGGCCGTACCAGAACGGGATAGCCGATACGGTTGGCGATAGCCATCGCTTCATCTTTGGCAAAGGCTGTTCCATTATCAGGCTGCTTCAGTCCGAGTTTTGTAATAAAATCGGAGAATTGCTCCCTGTCTTCTGCCAGATCGATCACCTTGGCGGAAGTGCCGGAGATATTCGCCCCGATGGCTGTCAGTTTTTTTGCCAGCTTCAGAGGGGTCTGCCCGCCAAAGTGTACGATGACACCGTCCGGATTTTCCAACTCGATGACATTGCGGACATGCTCGAAATCGATCGGTTCAAAGTAGAGGATATCAGAAGTATCGTAATCGGTCGAAACCGTTTCAGGGTTGCAGTTGTACATTATCGACTGGATGCCCATATCTTCCAGTGCAAAAGAGGCATGAACGCAGCAGTAGTCAAACTCGATCCCCTGACCGATTCGATTGGGGCCGCCGCCGATCACGAGGACTTTCTTCCCTTCCGAAACAGGCTTTTTGGCAGCTGGAACTTTGGTGATATTGGTCGAAGAGTAGAGATAGGGTGTCAATGCTTTGAACTCCGCTGCACAGGTATCCACTTCATTGTATTCGAGTGCGATACCCATCTTTTCTCTGGCTCGGTAGATATCGTTTTCACTGAGAGAGAGGCCCTCTTTTTGATCGATCACCGCAGCGATCATCGCATCGGAAAAGCCTTCGCTTTTGATTTTTCTCAACCGTTTTTCATCTGACAGCATCGCGATATCCATCTCTGCCTCGCTCTGGGCAAGCTCCTGGAATTGATAGAGGAACCATCGATCGATTTTGCAGAGGTCGAAGATCTCATCGACCGTGAGGCCGCGCCTGAATGCCTCAAAAAGATAGAGAATACGGTTTTCGTGAGAGCGTCGTATCTCTTTGCGCAGCTCTTTGTCATCACAGGAGACAGGATCAAATCCGATCAATCCGGTTTCAAGAGAGCAGAGTGCTTTCTGGAAAGACTCTTTGAAGGTGCGGCCGATACTCATCACCTCCCCGACACTCTTCATCGCAGTCGTCAGTGTCGAGTCTGCGAGAGGGAACTTCTCAAAAGTGAAGCGCGGGATCTTGGTGACGATGTAGTCGATGACCGGTTCGAAACTTGCGGGGGTACCTGTGATATCGTTGGTGATCTCATCGAGGGTATAGCCGACAGCCAGCAGCGTGGCGACTTTGGCGATGGGGTAGCCTGTCGCCTTGGATGCCAGAGCAGAGGAGCGGCTGACCCTCGGGTTCATTTCGATGACGATCATGCGGCCTGTATCGGGATTGATAGAGAACTGTACATTTGAACCGCCCGTATCGACACCGACTTCACGCAGGATCTTGAAGGAGGCATCACGCATACGCTGGTACTCTTTGTCTGTCAATGTCAGGGCCGGGGCGATGGTGATACTGTCGCCGGTATGGACACCCATCGGATCGAGGTTTTCAATGGAGCAGACGATGATGCAGTTGTCTGCGCGGTCACGGATGACCTCCATCTCATACTCTTTCCATCCCAGAAGAGACTCTTCGATGAGAATTTCGGAAATAGGGCTCGCATCCAGTCCGCCCTGGACAATCTCTTTGTACTCATCCATATTGTATGCGACACCGGAACCGCCACCGGCCAACGTATAAGAGGCGCGGATGATCAGCGGAAAGCCGATCTTTTTGGCAGCATCGAGTGCCTCATCCATTGAGTAGGCATACTGTGAAATGGGGAGATCCATTCCGATCTTGATCATCGCTTTTTTGAACTCCTGGCGATCTTCACCTTTTTTGATCGCTTCGGGATTGGCGCCCAGAAATTCGACGTTCTCAAGCATGCCTTTTTCGTGCATACTCATTGCGACATTGAGTGCCGTCTGTCCACCCATCGTCGGGAGTATCGCGTCGACATTCTCTTTGGCGATGATCTTGGCGATAATATCTTCGGTGATCGGCTCGATATAGGTGCGGTGTGCAAACTCTGGGTCGGTCATAATCGTCGCAGGATTGGAGTTGATCAGTACGACCTTGTATCCCAGCTCTTTGAGTGTCTTTGCTGCCTGAGTTCCGGAGTAGTCAAATTCGCAGGCCTGGCCGATCACTATGGGACCTGAACCGATCAATAAAATGGTTTTGATATCTTCGCGTTTTGCCATGGAGGGTTACCCTTGTGTTTTAGTTTGTTATTATACAGGTTCAATGTTTAAGGGCACCCCTTGAGAGAGGTGCCTGCAGTGCTAGAACAAGTCCAGATTTTCGACTTTTGGACGGACTTTTTTCTTTTTTTTCTTCTTTTTGACAGGTGGTTTTGCTGTTTCTGCCGGTGGCTCCATCTGTTCTGAGCTGATGACCTCTTCCTGTGTCTGGATGATCTTTTTGGGCTCTTCCGGCAAGACAGAGGGGATACTCGAAACGTAGGGTTCCTCCATATTGTCCAACGTCTGATTGGCATCCGTGATCGATACATTTTGATCGATAGAGAGGTTGCTGTCGGCTGATGCTTTCGTCGTGTTGCACTCACAGATATAGTCGCCGTCAAATTTGGATGTCAGTGATACGGTGGCATCTTTGACCAGATAGAAATAGTCTGGGTGGAGGATGTCCGCATAAGGTTTGATATAGGCCACTTTGTAGCTGCTCTCGATCTCAACTCTCTCTACGACACCGACGGGAATATTGGCAAAGAAGATACCATCCAGCCCACTGGTAAATACTTTGTCTCCCGGCAGAATTTTGGCCCATTTGGGAATAAACTTGACTTGCATCTGTTTGGTATTGACACCTATGGCGATACCAGCTGCCCGGCCTTTTCCGACAAAAACGGAAAAGCGGCACTTGGTGCTGGAGACGAGTGCGCCGTAGAGATTGTTGTTTTCTACATGGGCTACACCTGCCGCGACATCACCCTGTATCAATCCATAGAGCTTGTCTTTGCTTCCTTTGAAGTGGCGGGGTTTGGTCAGTATCACCTGGCTGAAGGTGTTGAGTTTGACATAGGAGATGGTCTGTACGATATCGACACTGTTTCGCGGCATCTTTTCAAGTGAGGGGATTTTTCTATAAAGATCTCTGACCTGACGGATATAGTGTTTTTGCTCGAGAAGGCGTTTGCGAAGGTATTTGTTTTCTCTGAGAAGTTTTTGAATATTTTTTTTCTGGTAGACATAGCTCTGACTCTTGTTCTCTACCTCTTTGGTGACATTGGTATAGGTTTGCTTGATTGGATTGATGATGGAGAGAAGCGCATTGACGATTCTTCCATCTTTGTTGGTTATGACAACTGTCAGAAACAGCAGGAGCAGGATAATGACAAGGACTCTAGTCTTCATAAGAGGTTTGCTGCAGGATATCTATCTCTTCAAGTGCTTTGCCTGTTCCTCTCGCTACAGCGAGAAGTGGATCTTCTGCGATATAGACCGGCAGCTTCACCAGGTCGGAAAGGTATTTGTCCAGTCCTCTGATCAGAGCACCGCCGCCTGTCAGTACGATACCGTTTTCTACGATATCGCCGGCCAGGTCTGGCGGTGTCTCCTCCAGTACACTCTTGAGCGCTTCGCCGATTTCGCGAATCGGCTCTTTCATCGCTTCTCTGAGATGTTCGCTGTTTACTTCGATCGATGTCAGGCTTCCCTCGACCGAGTCACGTCCTCTTACGACAGTGACAAGGTCCTCTTCAAGGGGGACGGCGGTCCCTATTTTGATCTTGAGCTCTTCAGCGACACGGTCTCCTACCAGCAGATTGAATTTCTGTTTGATGTAGTTCGCGATCGATGCATCGAGTTTGTCGCCGGCAATACGGATGGATTTACTCAGGACGAGACCGCCCAGGGAGATGACGCCGATCTCGGTCGTCCCTCCACCGATATCCACGACAAGATTTCCGTTGGGGTCCTTGATGGGCAGTCCTGCTCCGATCGCTGCTGCCATCGGCTCCTCAATGAGATAGACATAGCGCGCGCCGGCATTGAGTGCAGACTCTTTGACCGCCTTGCGCTCCACCTGTGTCAAACCATAGGGGACGCAGATAATGATACGCGGACTGAAAAAGCTTTTTCTTTTGTGTGACTTTTCGATGAAATAGCGTATCATCATCTCCGTGACATTGAAGTCGGCGATGACACCATCTTTCATCGGTCGGATTGCTTTGATGTTGCCCGGTGTTTTGCCGACCATATCTTTGGCTTCCTGTCCTACGGCAAGAATATGCTCCTGCCCATGTTTGTCATACTGTATCGCTACGACGGATGGCTCATTGATGCTGATCCCCTGGCCCTTGATCAGTACCAGCGTATTGGCGGTTCCAAGGTCGATCGCCATATCGTTGGAAAATCTTCCCAATAATTTTTTAAACATTATTCAGATCCTTATGCACTTTTTTTATTTTTGATATAGACTGGTTTTTCGCCCTCTTCAACAACTTCGGGCGTGATAATGACTTCGTAATCCTCAAGTTCGGGAAGTTCATACATAATATCCAGCAGAACCTCTTCCATAATGGAGCGCAAACCTCTGGCACCCGTCTTTCTGTCGATAGCCCGCTGGGCGATCATCGAAAGTGCTTCGGGCTCGAAAGTGAGTATCGCATCATCAATGGCAAAAAGTTTCTGGTACTGTCTGACGAGTGAATTTTTCGGCTCTACCAGGATTCTGACCATATCCTCTTTGCT
>JAOZOG010000111.1 GCA_029933395.1 Sulfurovaceae bacterium
ACCAGATCGATCGCAGCCGGAAGCACTTCAAAACGTATCGAATCAGCCAGATAGGGTTCACCATCCAGATTGACCGACCGGGTCTCACCCGGATAGGATTCTACCCATTGTGTACGGAAACGTTTGACATATTTTCCCGGCCTGACAGGATGGCGAATCTCTCTGATCGCACGCCAGCTATCCTTTAGCGGAAATGAGAGAATCACGACAACATCGAGCAATCCATCGTCGATACATGCCTGCGGGGAGAGCATCTGTCCCCCTCCGGCCTGTCTGCCGTTGCACACCGCCGCAGTGATCGCTTCTCCCTCAAGATTGATACCATCCAGAATGAGATGCCCCCTGCTATGTCGATACCTGATCATTTTGATTACTGCAACGATCTTGTAGGCGAAGCTGCCCAGATACTTTTTGAGCAGCGGCGGTGTATCGGCTGATACCCTTGCCCCGAAACCACCGGTTGCGACATTGATAAAATAGCGTTCATTGGCACGGGCGATATCTACCTTGTGGGCACTACCCTCGACAGCAAGCTGCAGCGCCATCTGGGGATCGAGTGGAATGGCACAGGCTGTAGCAAAATCATTGGCAGTACCCAGCGGCAGCAGCGCCACTTCGGGCCGATGTTCCCGATCAAGCTGCATCAGGCCGTTAACAACTTCATTGATCGTACCGTCACCCCCTGCAGCGACAATGCGGCTGATACCTTCCCTGGCAGCTTCCTCCACCATTCGTGCTGCATCCCCCTTCTCCCAGGTCACACGCACATCAATTTTTGTGGCGTGATTGCGCATTTGATACACAGCCCGGCGCACTGTTTCCTCATCGGCTCTCTTTCCATTGAGAATGATACGCACTATTTTATCTCTTTCCATAAGAAGGATTTTAGCATATTCAAAGCCCTATCTTTATAATGTTAGTATTTTAATCATCAAAACAGCTAAATCACTACAAAAAAGGTGTATTATTCCATTTAAATTTAACATCCAAAGGAAATAATATGGCGCTTAAAGTAGCAATTAACGGAACTGGCAGAATCGGTATGATTGTCGCAAAGATCATTATGAAGAGAGATGACATCGAACTGGTCGCACTCAACACCACTTCCAAGCCTGATATGCTTGAGTATCTTTTCAAGTATGACAGTGTACACACAGGTATCGATGCAAAAGTGATCGATGACAAGACAATCGAACTCGACGGCAAACCCGTCACACTCTTCAGCGACAGAGATCCTGCCAATATCGACTTCGGTTCTGTGGGTGCTGAACTCGTCATCGAATGTACCGGTGTCTTCCTGACCACTGAACTGGCTCAGAAGTATCTCCACGGCGGCGTCAAAAAAGTCGTTATGTCTGCACCGGCAAAAGATGACACACCTACCTATGTACTCAATATCAATACAGACCAGTACAATGGTGAAGCGATCATCTCCAATGCCAGCTGTACAACCAATTGTCTCGCACCGATCTGTAAAGTCCTCGATGAAGAGTTCGGTATCGAAAATGGCCTGATGACGACGATCCATGCCTATACCAATGACCAGAATGTACTCGACGTCAAGCATGCAAAAGATAAGAGAAGAGCGCGTGCTGCAGCGGTCAATATGATCCCTACAACCACAGGTGCCGCCAAAGCGATCGCACTGGTTATGCCACAGCTCAAGGGTAAACTGAACGGCTATGCGATGCGTGTTCCGACTCCGGATGTCTCTGTCGTAGATTTGACAGTCAACCTGAAGAAAGATACAACAGTCGAAGAGATCAACGCTGTATTCGAAGCTGCTTCCAAAGGTGACTTCGCCGGTCTGATCGAAATCGATCACGACAAGCGTGTCTCCAGTGACTTTATCGGCTCAACATACAGCTCCACTTTCGTACCCGATATGACCAACGTCGTCGACGGCAAGACAGTCAAAGTACTGGCCTGGTATGACAATGAGTGGGGATACAGCAGTCGACTTGTCGATATGTGTGTATTTGTCGGAAACAAATAGATAGCAAAACCCGGCAGCATCATGCCGGCATCGAAATAATCGGAATACAGATACGGACAAGGTAGATTATTTTGATTGCCGTACAAGAATGATGCGCTTACCACACTATCATCAATCACTTGAAAAAGTCTTATTTATCCCGATGTAGAGTCGGGTCAAGAGATACTCTACAAACAATTTACTATAGATATATTAACAAACAAGGAATTCTATGAATCTATTCAGCTACGACATCGATGAACGATACAGTACGAGTGTCGCGTACTTCTCTATGGAATTTGCCATAGACCAGGCATTGAAAATCTATTCAGGCGGACTGGGCTTTTTGGCCGGTTCTCACATGCGAAGTGCCTACGACCTCAAACAAAATGTCGTCGGTATCGGCCTGTTGTGGAGTTTTGGTTACTATGACCAGGCACGCAACGAAGATCGGACACTCAAACCGATCTATACGAGAAAGTTTTACTATTTTCTTGAAGAGCTCGATGTTCACGTCACCGTCAAAGTTCACAATGAGGATGTCAGAGTCAAAGCCTTCCTGCTTCGTCCGGAAGTCTTCGGTACAGCTCCGATGATCCTCCTCTCGACCGATACGGATGAAAATGACTACCTGGGCCGCACGATCACGCACAAACTCTATGATGGAAACGAACATACGAGAGTCGCACAGGAGATCGTCCTGGGTATCGGTGGAACCAAAGTGCTCGAGGCGATCAATCATGAAGTGGATATCTATCATATGAATGAAGGCCATGCATTGCCACTGGTCTATGAGCTCTATCACAAACACTACCAGACGATGGATGATGTCCGAAAACATGTCGTCTTCACAACCCATACACCCGAAGCAGCAGGTAACGAGATACACAATATCAACTTCCTGCATGAGATGGGCTTCTTTGCTGAGCACCCGCTCGAGACGATCCGTGAAATCATGGGATACCATGACGGTGATGACTTCAGCCTGACCGTCGGTGCCCTCCGCAGTGCCAAAATCGCCAATGCCGTCTCCAAGATCCATGGAGTCGTCGCCAACGATATGTGGGAACATGTCGCTGACAGCTGTGAAATCATCTCGATCACCAATGCACAGAACAAGAAGTTCTGGACAGACAAAACACTGGTACGTGCCCTCGATGAGCACGAAGACTATGAACTGCTGGCGAGAAAAAAACACCTCAAGAAGATTCTTTTCGATGTAGTGGCAGACCAGACAGGCAAAATGTTCGATCCCGACATCCTTACGATCGTCTGGGCACGCCGTTTTGCCGAGTATAAACGCCCGGGTCTCCTCAAGTACGACTTGGAGCGATTCGTCAAACTGATCAAGAATACAGAGATGCCCGTGCAGATCATCTGGGCAGGCAAACCCTACCCTACAGACTTCGGTGCGATCGATATCTTCAACGACCTGATAGACATCAGTCACTACTACAAGAATATTGCCGTACTGATCGGCTATGAGTTGACGCTCTCCAGGCTGCTCAAGCAGGGAAGTGACATCTGGCTCAATACACCGCGTATCACCCGTGAAGCGAGCGGTACCAGCGGTATGACAGCCAGTATGAACGGCTCTATCCACTTCTCTATCGACGATGGATGGCACCCCGAGTTCGCCAAAGACGGCAAAAATGCCTTCACGATCCCGGCACTGGACTACAGACTGCCAAACGCAGAGCAGGACAGATTGGACAACAAGCATATGATGGATATTCTCGAAGAGAGAATCCTGCCAACCTACTATAAAGATACACGCCAGTGGGTGACAATTATGAAAAATGCCATGTCCGATGTAGAGATCGACTTCGATTCAGGACGTATGGCGGCTGAATACTACGAACGTATGTTTACGGTATAGGAGAAGAGAATATGACTTCCAATATTACGTTTATGCAGAATGTCAAAAGCCTCAAAGACATCGATGTCGCAGGCAAACGCGTTCTGATACGGGTCGACTTCAACGTACCGGTCGACTCCCATAACAATATCACGGATGACCGCCGCATTCGTGCAGCACTCCCCACGATCAACTACTGTATCGACCACAATGCCTGTTCGATTACGCTGGTATCGCATTTCGGCCGTCCCAAAGGGAAATATGACGAGAGATACAGTCTCCGGCATATCATCAAGCGCCTGGAGAGACTGCTGCATAAGAAAGTAGAGTTTATCGAGAATTTTGAAAACTCCAAGGATGAGATCGCGACCTGTTCACTCGAGCGGGTCTTCCTACTCGAAAATATCCGCTTTTACGAAGGTGAAAAGCAGAACGATCCCGAACTCTCCAAGAAGCTCGCTTCTATCTGCGATGTCTATGTCAACGATGCCTTCGGTACTTCACACCGAAAACATGCTTCTACGTATGGCGTAGCGGAGTTCGTCAAAACCAAAGTCGCCGGCTTCCTGATGATGCACGAGATCGAAGCCTTCGCCAAAGCACTCGAACATCCGGTACGCCCTATCGCACTGGTCATCGGAGGGGCGAAAATCTCTTCCAAGATCACCCTGCTCGAAGCCGTCCTCAAAAAGGTCGACAAGCTGATCATCGGCGGTGCGATGAGTAATACCTTCCTCGCTGCGATGGGTTACGAGATGCAGGACTCTCTCTATGAAGAGGAGTATATCGAGACAGCGGCAGAGGTACTCAAGCATGCCCGTGAAAACAAGGTCAAAGTCTACCTTCCTGTCGATGTCGTGATCACCGACTCTATCGAGTCTCCCATCGATGTCAAAGTCGTTCCGGCACAGGATGTACTGGAGCGCTTCAAGGCTGTCGATATCGGTCCTGCCACCGTCAAGCTCTTCAGCGAAGCGATCGGGCTTTCCAATACGATCATATGGAATGGGCCGATGGGAATTTTCGAAATTGACAAATTCTCCAAAGGAACCTTCAAGATCGCCAGCGCAATCGCGGACTCTTACGCCTACACGATCGTAGGCGGCGGTGATACGGCCGATGCAGTCGACAGAGCAGGCGAAGCGGATAACTTCAGCTTCATCTCTACCGGCGGTGGCGCGAGCCTCGAACTTCTCGAAGGCAAAATACTACCTGGCTTCAGCCACCTTGACCGCAAAGAGGAGCAGGAGTAATGGCACTGGCAATCATGTCCTCGGGCGGTGACGCCCCCGGGATGAATCCGGCGATCAAAAAGTTCGTGGATTATGTCTACAAGCAGGGAGAGGATCCCTATCTCATCTATGATGGCCTCGAAGGATTGATCGACAACAAGATCAAGCCGGCAACACACAGTGATGTGGCAGGTATCCTGCACCGGGGCGGTACAATTATCCGCTCATCACGATCCCGGCGTTTTTATGAACATGAGTATCGAAAAAAAGCCTATGAAAATCTCAAATCCCATGGGATTACAGGACTTGTGATATTGGGTGGAGATGGATCGTTTCGTGCGATGGAAAAATTCAGTTCCGAGTTCGATCTCAATTTTGTCGGCATCCCCTCGACAATCGACAACGATATCTTCGGAACGGACTACTGCCTGGGTGTCGATACGGCGCTTAACGTGATCCGTGACGCTTTGGATAAAATACGCGATACCGCCTCCTCCTTCAACCGGGCATTTCTGGTAGAAGTGATGGGGCGCGACTGCGGCTATCTCGCGATCGTCTCCGCGATGGTCAGCGGAGCGGAGGTCTGCGTCATTCCCGAAGTTAATTTCGACTACGAAAAGGTAGGCGAACGTCTCCGAAAAGAGGTCGAAGAGGGACGAAACTATGCCCTTGCGATCGTATCCGAAGGGACCAAGCAGACAAGCGAAGTCCACAAATGGCTTCAGGAGACGATCGGTCTGGAGACACGTGTCAGTATCCTGGGACATATTCAGCGCGGCGGCAATCCAACCGTGCTGGATAGATTGATGGCCTTCGATTTCACGATCACGGCGGTCGATCACCTGCTCTCCCATAGCGACTCCAACAAAGTCGTTGCCTACCAAAAGGGAGAGTATGTACTGATAGAGATAGAAGAAGTGGTATCCGGAACCTATAAATTGCCTCAGCGTTACCTTGATGCAATCAAGTTGCTGGATTAATCAAATTTAAAACAGGAGAATATTATGGTAAAAATTACGAATAAGGGAAACAAAGCTTGGGTCACATTTACACTACCCCCAGAGGGTATTGAAAGTGCGATGCTTTCAGGTGCATGGAATGAGTGGAAAAGTGAGCCGATGAAACAGAAAAAAAGCGGCGAGTTTTATTTGACAAAAGTATTGCCGACCGGCCAATCCTACGAGTTTGGCTATATGGTCAACGGCAGCGAATGGCAGTGTGATGATGACCTCGGATGTGTAGCATCCCCCTATGGCTCGGATAATTCACTGTTGGAACTCTGAATTTAGTTACTCTTTAAAGAGTTCGCACTACAATAAAAGGAATAAATGCGCAAGGCAGTGACCTGGAAGCTGCCTTAAGCCTTTATATTTTAAAATATAAAAGGAGCTGTAGATTATGAAGGCAGTTGTTATGGCAGGAGGATTCGGTACACGAATCCAACCACTCACAAATTCGAGACCCAAACCGATGCTTCCGGTGGTCAATCGTCCTATGATGGAAAATACAATGATCATGCTCAGAGACCTGGGCATCAAAGATTTTATTGTATTGCTCTATTTCAAACCCGAAGTGATTCAAGACTATTTCGGTGACGGCAGTGCATTTGGCATGAATATCACCTATGTGATACCGGATGATGACTACGGTACTGCCGGTGCAGTCAAATTGGCTCAGGAACATATCGGCGACGACAACTTCATTATCATCAGCGGCGACCTGGTGACAGACTTCGATTTCCAGAAGATATTCGATTATCACGCGAAAAAAGAATCCA
>JAOZOG010000446.1 GCA_029933395.1 Sulfurovaceae bacterium
ATGGCTCAAAATGGATTGGCTGGCAGCGGAATACATATAAAGCCTGAGAATAGAGGCAAGTTTACGTCCTATTGCAAAAGCAAGGGTTATAACGGCGTGACGTCCGGTTGCATCAAAGAGGGCCTTGCAAGCAAAAGCTCAACGATTCGGAAGCGGGCCAATTTCGCTCGGAATGCCAGGAGCTGGGGATAATGAAGGCTGATGTCACAATCAAGAAGAGGATCACTGGAAACGATGGGTCTAAGGTCGAGGTCGAGAAAGAAACTCCGGTTGGCAGAAATAGGCGGCCCGGACGAAAGGGGATGGGATTGGCTGCAAAGGGTGTAAGCATAGGCAGATGCCCTGCTGGTTCCCGCAGTGGTCCGCAGGATGGAAGCGGGCCGAGAGGTCTGGCTGGCATGTGTCTTCGTGACAACCAAAACTACAAATAAGGATTTTCCATGGCTACGAAAACTTTTGTCGATGAGTATGAATACAAGCAGTTGAACACGGACGGCACAGCGCCTTTCGAAATTACGAACACGGGGGCGGCTCCGCTTCTCATTGTCGCTTCGGATACGAAGCCGTCAACGAATAAGACGCCGGACTATATTCTGGAGAGTGGTGAATCCGTTTCAGACTCTGACGTCGAGAGTGTTATATGGGGAATGTCCGCCCATGGAACCACGACGGTCTCATCTACGCAGGCGATACCCGGACTGATTCCTGCGCCCAGGATCAGCACGTCTTCCAGGCTGGTCAGGGACGGTGAAGAGTTTACCGTTACGGTAGAGTTCAACATGGATGTGACGGGAATGTCTGCGAGCTCTCTGTTCCTGATTCCCCTGGGAAGCTGGGGATATACGGAATTCAACGACATTTCTCCTTCCATGTATTCCAAGACGTTCAAATTCAATCCAGGCACGAGCGGAGATTTTGAAATCGTCCTGGACCCCGACTATACCGGGAGCAATGGAGAAGATGCCGTTGAGCAAAAAAGTGGTGGCATCATCCATTGCTATAACCTGTAATGGCCATGCGGCATGGCGAAAAAATTTGACCCTTCGATAGGGGCGAGATATGTAAAACCATCCTACTGCAATCCTTACGGATTTCCGAGAGTCTCGTTACTCTCGTGCTACGATACACCGACCCCTCCCGCGTACCCACCTGGCTTCAGTCCGGGGCAGCCGCCTGTCGCGCTCGATCTTGTCGAGTCTGGAAACAATACTGGATACTGTTCTGGCGATGGCTGCCTGGAGCCAACAAGGATTGAGACGAGATACGACATAGAATATTCCACCCCTCCCTATGGCTTTCCAGTGTTTGACTGGTCGGTATCGAGCAATGCAGAAATTGTCGCCGGTGGCGGTCCCATGGACAAATATGTCGTTGTAAGGACTGAATCGACACATGATGAATTGTTCTCTATCGTGCTTGTCGTAAAAGACAAGAACGGTGAACACTCTTTCCAGAAAAATGCAACTCACTACGTAAAAGAAAAAAACCCTTCTCTTTTTGTATCGGATATAGAGGAAACCCTTCCTGGTTATTGCTTCTATGGGAGCGGAACGGAATGTACCGCTACTTCGGAATACGAAATAACGGTTCAGTCGGAAAGAATGTATACGATCCAGTGGTATGTAGAGGGAGCCAGCATTGTTGGTGATTCGAACAAAAGTAGCATCAGGGTCTCTTCGACTGGCTCCGAAGATACAACAATAAATCTCCGCGTTCTTGTGTCTGACGGCGTGACGAC
>JAOZOG010000112.1 GCA_029933395.1 Sulfurovaceae bacterium
CTTCAAAGCCTGCCATACCCCAGGAGACAGGACAATTGCTGGTTGTGACGACAGAGGATTGGCAGAGTCCGGATGCGACACTTCAGCGTTTTGAAAAAGTCAAAAAAGGCTGGAAAAGAGTGGGAAAAGCCTTTCCGGTAATTGTCGGGAAAAACGGCCTTGGATGGGGCAGAGGAGTGCATCAGATTCCCAAGGATGCGAAAATCATCAAAAAAGAGGGCGACGGCAAAGCCCCGGCAGGTATTTTCCAACTGGTAAATGGTTTCGGGTATCAACCATTCAAGATCAAGTTTCCATATAAGGTTTACAAAGAGACCGACCACTGTGTCGATGACGGTAAATCCAAACATTACAACCAGATCATAGACAGTACCAAAGTGCCAAAAGATTACAAGAGTTTCGAGCGGATGAAATTTCCCAAAAACTACTACAAATACGGCCTGGTTGTCGATCATAATCCCCAGGCGATTCCGGGGGCAGGATCGTGTATCTTTATGCATATCAAAAAGCCCAATCATATTCCGACGGTCGGCTGTACGGCGATGAGTGAAGATGAGATAAAAACGGTATTGAAATGGCTCGATCCCAAAAAAGATCCCCTGTTGGTACAGGCGCCAAAGAGTGAGATACCGAAGCTTTTACCATTTAGGATTTTAGGGAATTGATCTGATGTGTTGTCGTGGGTAGGAATGCCCACGCTACGGAACTACGGAATAGGATTTGGTATCAGTATCCATCGATACTATACTGCACAAAAAACTTGATTTTGGTTTTCTTGGTGGGCAGGGGGTAGTCTTTGTAGGCGATACGGATCACCTGAAGCGTGTTTCTGTCCAGTGCTTCGTAGCCCATGGGCTTGTCCAGATGCAGGCCGGTGATATTGCCGTTGGGGTGGAGATAGAATGAGACGATATTGACACCCTGCTGGCCGGTTCTTGCCGCGACCTCCGGGTAGCCGTTGCGTATCAGTGTCATCTGGGTGATCTGATGGATGATGCCCAGATTGTTTTTGATGAATTTCTTCTGCTCGGGTGAATAGCCGTTGTATTCGCTGCCGTAGAGTTTGTTGATCATACGCTGGGTCGAAGCGGATGAGAGCCTCCGCATTTGTGCCGGTCTGCTTCCTGTGTGGCTGCTTCCCATCAGTGAACTGGCCAGAGGCGAACTGTATTTTTTCTGCTGAGGCCTTCGCTGTACTACTCTATTTTTTGGTGTTTTCGGCGGTGCCTTTTTGACGATCTTTTGCTTCGGCTTCTTCTCTACCTTTTTGACCTTCTTTTTGACCAGTCTCTTTTTGGGTTTTTTCTTCTCTTTTTTGACGATCTTTTTCTTCGGTTTTTTCGGCTCCTCTTTTTTGACGACCTTGGCCGCTGCCTTTTCGGCACTCTTGGTGACATTGTTCTCCTGCACATCTTTTTTGGCCGTGAAGATTTTCTTCTCTTCGAGGACCTTTTTGACAGGTTCAGGCTTTTTTTCGGCTACCTTTTTTGGTTCGGGTCTGGGTTTTGGTTTCGGCTTGGGTCTCGGCGGTACGATCGGCTGAGGAGGCGGTACGGGTTTGACCTTGGGTTTGGGAGGTGGTGGTGGCGGAACGAAGTGGGAGAGGTCGAGCGTGATGCGCTTCTCCTGTTTGGCCGGTTTGGAGAAGAAAATCTTTTGTGTGCTGACCCAGAAAAGGAGCAGAACAAGAAGATGCAGCAGGAGCGAAAATACAAATCCCTTGATGGTTCTGATGGTATCTTTGCGTTCTCTTGGCTGCATCTGCTCTTTTACTTCATTTTGAAATTGTTTTTGAAACTGGAACTTTTATAGAGGTGCCCTTATAATAAGAAACAGTGTATAATCTCGGGAATTATACCGAAAAAGGATATGAAAAATGGGTTACGAGAAAAGTATAAAAGCTTTTGAAGAGGCATATCGTGTGATTCCCGGCGGGGTGGATTCTCCGGTGCGGGCATTTTCCAGTGTAGGGGGTACGCCGCCTTTTATCGAGAGGGGAGAGAGCGCCTATCTTTACGATATCGACGGCAACCGCTATATCGACTATGTGCAGAGCTGGGGGCCACTGATCTTCGGCCATTGTGACAGTGATATCGAGAGTGCAGTGATGGCAGCCGTGAAAAGAGGCTTGAGTTTCGGTGCACCGACGACAGTGGAGACGGAACTGGCGGAAGAGATCGTTTCGCTTTTCGACGCGATAGACAAAATACGTTTCGTCAGCTCGGGTACCGAGGCGGTGATGAGTGCCTTGAGACTTGCCAGAGGCTATACAGGACGTGATGATATCGTCAAATTCACCGGCTGTTACCATGGACACAGTGATTCACTGCTGGTGCAGGCGGGCAGCGGTGCTGTCACTTTCGGAAGTCCCAGCAGCCCCGGAGTACCGGCTGATCTAACCAAACATACGCTTCTGGCTCAGTACAACAATATCGAAAGTGTCGAAAAGTGTTTTGCGGAGAGTGAGAAGGGTGTTGCCTGTGTCATTATCGAACCGATCGCCGGCAATATGGGCCTGGTGCCTGCCGATGAAGCGTTTCTCGAAGCATTGAGAGTTCTTTGTGATCGCAATGGTGCACTGTTGATCTTCGATGAAGTGATGAGTGGTTTCAGGGCCAGCCTGACAGGTGCACAGGGGATCAGCAGTGTCAAGCCCGATATGGTGACGATGGGCAAGGTGATCGGTGGTGGCATGCCGGTCGGCGCCTTTGGTGCGAGAGCGGAGATCATGGCGCATCTCTCTCCGGAAGGTCCGGTCTATCAGGCAGGAACGCTCAGTGGAAATCCTGTCGCGATGGCAGCAGGCCTCGCCTCTGTCAGCAAACTCAAGCGCAACCCTGCCATCTATGCCACCTTGGGTGATAGAGCGGAGAAGCTGATGAGAGGTTTCGAGAGTGCGGCAGAGGATGCAGGTATTCCGCTCGTGACAAATGTCAGAGGCAGTATGTTCGGCTTCTTTTTCAGCGACAAGCCGGTGAAAAACTTCGAAGAGGCCCTGGAGAATGACAGCGAGATGTTTGCCAGATTCCACAAAGGGATGCTCGACCACGGCATCTATCTGGCATGCTCTGCGTATGAGACCGGATTTATTTCGACGGAGATCAGCGATGCGCTTATCGATGAGACGATCGAAGCAGCCCGGAGTGTGATGAAAGCAATCGCCGCTGCCTAATCGATGTAAATAGGTGCGGAAAATGACGGAAGAGAGAAAGAAGTATCAATGAATGAAGAGAAAAAAGAGACACCCAAGCTGAAGAAAGTCGTCGATGCGGCGGATGGATTGAGTCTGGGTATTTCGATGGTCGTGGCCGTATTGATCGGTGTGGCGATCGGTATCGGACTGCAGAAGCTGACGGGTGCCTGGTGGACACTCTGGATCGGTGTCGTGATCGGTGTCGGTGCAGCGATCCTCAATGTCTACAAAGCCTATGCCAAACAGAAAGCATCACTCGATGAACTCGCCAGAGACCCCCGCTATTCGGAAGCTGCCAGAAGAGGCTACCGTGACGAGGATGAGGATGAGTGAGACCAATCGAAAGATCCTCAATACCCTGCTGGCGATCGATATCGGCATCATTCTTTTTTGTATGCTTTCGGGACATCGCAGCTGGCTCTATACGACGCAGATAGGTTTTTTTACTTCTGCGCTGGTGATCGCCGCTTCGATGGCAAGCTATCGCAGAATGGTCGAAAAGCGCTTGGAGAAAGGTGATGTCCTGCCCGATGACGAACTTGACAAAATCGATGATCCCCATGATCTCTACAGTGATGACACAGTGGAAGAAGAGAGAGAACTCTCCAAAGAGGAGTTCGTCAAGGTGGTCAATGAAGAGAAGGCAAAGCAGAAAGCCCAAAGGCGTTCGATTTCTCAGGTGATCAAAGACTCCCGCGCCTCCCTCTCTGTCTACCGTATCGGTGCCTATATTCTGCTGATACTCGGATTTTTCTATCTCAACCGGCACCACTATCTGCATATTCCCTCTTATCTCTTTGCGTTGAGTGTGCCTCCGGTGATCGTGGTAATCATGTTGATGCGAGAAAACAAAAAGGCTATGCAGGAGGAGGGTAGCGATGAAAAGCAATGAGTATGAAAAGGAGATGTTCGAAGCCTATATAGAGACACCCGCAAAATTTGACTGGTACCATAAGGCGTTCGATTACTTCGATAAAAGAGAGGGCAAACTGAGCTGGTACTGGAACAGTTGGGCCTTTCTCGGTGGTTTCTGGTATTTTCTCTATCGCAAACAGATGAAGATGGCAATGATCGTTCTTTTCGCCCTCCTGATAATGGCTGTCATCGTGCCGGCACATATATTGATCGCTCTTTTTTTCGTACTCAGTATTCTCATAGGCGGCTTTGGAAGCTACTTTGTCTATTCGAACTATCTGGAAAAAAAGAGAGAGATCGAAATGATCGTTCCTGATAAGGAGAAGCGTATCCTCGTGATGAAAAAGCAGGTCGGCGGAGTCAACCGCTGGGCAATTCCTATGGCGATATTCGCTCTGATTTCACTGATCCTGATCATTATCGGATTGATGCGAATGGCGGAGAGGGCGGTTGCATAGCCACTCCAAACCTTTTCTTTCCGCTTAAATAATATACTCCCTCTTATGACCCTTATTTTTAGCACTAAAATAAGAATAATTTTACAATAGTTTATATATAATAATACAGGTTATCATAACTGAGGTTATTATATGAAGTTTTACAATAGAGAAAAAGAGTTGAAACTTTTATCAAAAGCGGACAAACTCAAAGAGAAACATTCAATCTTGACAATACTGATAGGCAGAAGAAGGATAGGCAAAACCGCACTTGCCTTGCAGCCGTTTGAGAAAGACAAGAAAATATATCTTTTCGTATCCAAAAAAGATGAACATCTTTTGGTAGCGGAATTTTTAGAGCAGCTGTCCAGCAGTCTGGATATACCGATATTTGGAGAGTTCAAAAGTTTTGAGAAGTTTTTCGAGTATGTGATGCACCTGGGGACAACTTCCAGATTTACATTGATCATCGATGAGTTTCAGGAATTGGGCAAAATAAATAGCTCCATATACGCCTCGATCCAGAAAATCTGGGATCTGAACAAACATAAATCAAATATCCACCTCGTAGCTTGCGGTTCGATATACAGTCTGATGAAAAAAACATTTGAGGACAAGCATGAGCCGCTTTTTGGAAGAGCCGACTTCAAGATAGACCTGGAACCTTTAAAAGTTGATGTGTTGGGAACGATTTTGAAGGATAACAATGCGTATTCAAATGAAAACCTGCTTGATTTTTATACTATCACAGGTGGTGTTGCAAAATATGTAGAGCTGTTCTGTCTCTATGAGAGTTTTGGTTTTGAAGATATGCTGGATGTGATATGCGATGAGAATTCACTCTTTTTGAGTGAGGGCAGAAACAGGCTCATTGAAGAGTTTGGGAAAGAGTATGGAACCTACTTTTCGATCTTGAGCCTGATAGCAAGCTCAAAGACAAGTAGAAGTGAGATAGAGTCCATTTTGGAAAAAAATATTTCAGGGCATCTATCGAGGCTTGAAAATGACTACAATATTATCAAGAGCATCAAACCCATAGGTGCCAAACCGAACGCAAAAGTACAGAAGTATGAGATAGTGGATAACTTCCTGGCTTTTTGGTTCAGATTTATCTTCAAATATCAATCGATCATAGAAGCGAAAAATTTCAAGAAACTCAAAGAGATCATCAGAAGAGATTTCAGTACCTTCAAAGGTAAAATTCTGGAAAAGCTTTTTATCGAACTGATCAGAGAGAAGCAGTTATTTACAGAGATCGGCTCATACTGGCAAAGGGGAAATCAAAACGAGATAGATATCGTGGCGATCAATGATACGGACAAAACGATCTTGATATGCGAAGTGAAATTGTCTCCAAAAAGATTGAACTTGAACGAACTTGTTTCGAAATCCAAAAAACTGGCACAGCAATATTCAAATTACAAGATAGAATATAGACTTTTAAGTATAGAAGATATAGATGAGTTTGAGCTTTGAATAGATAATATTAACACCGAAAACATAACAGCACTACAACTCAAACACAAACGCCTCCTCCCGCTCCAGCATCTCCTGCGGAATCATAATATGCGGATTCCCATCCTCTGCATACACGCCACTGCCAGAAGAGACCTCTTTGTAGATATCTGTTAGCGTTTCACCAGCATTGAGTCTCTCGTAGATTTTTACCAAAGGGATTTTGATCTTGATCGCTTCTATCTTGTAGTACATTACATCCCTGAGATAGTGAAAGACCCAGGTGCTCCGTATGAGTTCGACAAAGCAGCACGCTACTATCCCTTCGGTGGCATCGTATTTGTACCGCTGACAACCAACTATCTAATGGGATGGGGAAAGAAATGGTATAGCGAAGCACCCATCGGACTGATCTATCCACTCCTGAATCAGGAAAAGCTGGACAAAGAATTGGATGAACTGGTCATACTCAGCACTATCCTGCCAAATGAGGAGAATGCCGACTATGAAGGGTCACATACTATCGTCTCGAAAATCAACGGTATCAAGGTACTCTCACTGAAACATTTTGCAGAGCTTGTAGAAAAAAGCAGAGAGAAATATATCAATATCGAGCTCGATGACGGTGAGGTAGTGATCCTCGACAAAGCCAAAGCGCTGAAGGCTGACAAGAAGACGATGGAGCAGTATGGGATTGTTGGGAAGATGCGTTTGTAAGGAGTGTAGTGGCCTATCGATTTGAAGCCTATTTGAACCCCATAATACTCCCCAAACCTACTTTTGGATATAATCTTGC
>JAOZOG010000447.1 GCA_029933395.1 Sulfurovaceae bacterium
TGTCGCGCTTATTCTTGTAACCCAGGACAATAAAACTTCGTTTTGTAAATCTACACAAACATTCCGTTTTATTGCCTCTTGTTGATGGAGGTAGAAAATGTCCCCCTTTGTCAAGACCATTTCCGTTTTTTTCATAATTTCACTTGTCATGCAGCATCTTCCAGCCATTTTTCCGCCATGAAATCTTTCGTATTGACGATTCCGTAGTAAGCTTCATCAGGCGTTTGGTAGTCGATGGCGGAATGAAGCCTTCGCTCATTGTAGATACGGATATATTCACCGATTCCTTTTCTTGCCTCCTTGAGTGTGGTATAGCTTTTGGGGTAGACATCCTCGTATTTCAGTGTTCGCCAGAAGCGTTCGATAACGATGTTGTCGATGCTTCGGCCTTTGGCGTCCATCGAGATGCAGATGCCGTTTTCAACCAGAATGTCGATATGTGCCTGGGCGGTGTATTGGCTTCCCTGATCGGTGTTGAAGATCCTGGGCTTTGGATGCGAGGCCAGTGCTTCGTGCAGCACCGAGGTTGTAAGGGATACATCCATCGTCGCACTCAGCTTCCAGGAAAGAATCCGTTTGCTGTACCAGTCGATGACGGCGGCAAGATAGGCATACCCTTTCTGCAGACGAATATAGGTGATATCGGTCGACCACACTTCGTTTGGACGTTCGACAACGACCTGCCCCCTGTCGTTCCTGTACGACTCGAGCACATACGGATATTTCGGATGCGCTTTGTCGGCGACGCTCGTTTTCGGTCGGGGATAGAGGGCCGTGATTCCCATATGCTTCATCGCACCGATCACCCGTTTCCGTCCGATGGAAAACCCGAGCCGGTTCAGCAGTTTCCGTATCCTGCGATGTCCATAATAGGGATGTTTGGTATAGATCCGGTCGATCGTGTCGAGCAGCCTCCGATCCTCCTCGGAACAAAAAGGCTCCACCGCCTCATAGTACCAGGCTGTCTTGCTGATCTTCATCATCTCCAGCCGCCGGTTCAGTGATGGGATTTGCTGTTTCGCTGCCGCCTGGACGTCACCCTCACCAGTCAATCTCTTTCTCGTCGACAAGTCCAAGCTGCACAGCTTTCCCGCAAGCCAATCCCTCTCTATCGTCAGGATCCCCACTTTCTTCGCCAGCTGAGTGTGCTCCCGCTCCAGTCTCGTAATCTTCTCTTTATACTCTTTGACGACCGCACTTTTGTCGAATGCCAAAGAAGCATTCTCCAGAAACTGCTTCTTCCACGCTTTCAGGCTCGCCGGCAGTATCCCGTACTCGCTGCAAAGCTGACTCACCGTCTTTTCGCCTTCGAGCAGTTCCAGCACCACTTTCGTCTTGAACTCAGGTGTGTAGCTCTTTCGTTTTCCGCTCATACCTTCTTCTCCTCCACTTCTTTTGTCGCGTGCTTGTATTTTACACTTCTGTCTATCTTGATTCGGTCTTTTTTTGTGGGGACATTATAATTGGAAGTCAGTTGTGAGCCAATTAAAAATGTTATTGGTATATTTGTGTATTTGGTATTGGGGGAGACAGGGGCCGCGAATTCGAATTCAGGTCATTTGTGAGCTTAGCTCACGGTCATTATGGGTCATTAGAGGTCATTTTTTGAAAAGTGTTATTGGTATATTTGTATATTGGTGTATTGGTGTATTAGGCGTATAGAAGGGGCCGCGAATTCGATTTTAGGTCATTTGTGAGCAAGCTCACGGTCATTATGGA
>JAOZOG010000448.1 GCA_029933395.1 Sulfurovaceae bacterium
ACCTTGCGGCGCAGGTTGCTGAGCTGAACGAGGGTGCGAATGGTGAAGCGGATGCGCTTTCGGATGAAGATAAGGCGGTGGAAGCGATGAAAGCGGCTGCCCAAAAAGTAAAAGGAGAATAATATGGCAACTGAAACTTTCAATCCTGACAATCTTGTCGCCGGGGATATTGCTATAAGAACTGACAGCGTGACGATCGGGTCCGGCGCGGCGCTGACGAGAGGTGCGGTGCTTGGAAAAGTGACTGCGACGGGGAAATACATTCTTTCGGCTGCCGGTGCGTCTGACGGGTCTGAGACTCCTGTGGCGATCTTGGCTGAAGATACGGATGCGAGCGGGTCGGATGTGACGAACGTGCCTGTGTACATCAGGGGTGATTTTAACTCGAATGCACTGAACTTCGGAACGGCGCATGATGCGGATAGCGTAAAAGATGCGCTCAGAGATGGCGGTATTTTCATTAAAGCCGCTAAAACGAACTAAGGAGTAGGGTATGGCGATTGATATTTTTACAACGAGAGCGATGGTGCCTGTTCTGAGACAGAACAAGCCTGTGGGGAGATTTCTTCTTGACACGCTTTTTGGCAGGGTCGAGACGAGCGATACGGAGTATATCGACATCGATATTGTGAAGGGCAACAGAAAGATGGCGCCTTTTGTCTCTCCGAGAGTCGAAGGTGTGGTCATCGAGGACAGAGGGTTCACTACGAACTCCTACAAGCCTGCGTACATCAAGCAGAAGTTCGTGACGACTGCGGCGGATGTGGCAGAGAGCAGAGTGGCCGGCGAGTCGCTTTACGGCGACAATGGCGCGGTGAACAGAAGTGCGGAGATCTTGGCTGAAGAGCTGCTTGAGCATGAAGAGAGAGTGGCGAGACGCGAAGAGTGGATGGCGGCGCAGCTGCTTACTACCGGTAAAGTGGACGTTGTCGGCGAGGGGATCAACCAGGTCGTTGACTTCGGGCTTGACGCTTCTCACAACATTACGCTTTCTGGTACGGACCTCTGGAGCGATGCAGGTTCAGACCCGCTTGGTGATTTGGCTACTTGGCAGAAGCTCATCTTGAAGGACAGCGGTATGAACCCTGACATTCTCATTGGCGATACGGATGCGATCTCTGCGCTTGTGAACCATGCGGACGTGAAGGATACGCTCGATACGAGACGTGTGGACATGGGGATGATCAACCCGAGAGAGCTTGCTCCAGGTGTCGTTTACTGGGGGAACATCATCTCCAACGGTGTGAACCTTGACGTTTACTCCTACACGGAGTGGTACACGGACGACAGCGATGTTGACCAGCCTATCATTCCTGCGGGACAGGTGATCATGACTTCTACGAGAGCGGATTTCAGAAGACACTACGGGGCGATCAAGGATCTGAAGGCGGGTCTTGTTGCGATCCCTCGTTTCGTGAAGTCCTGGGAAGAGGAGGACCCTTCTGCGAGATTCGTTCTGATGCAGTCGGCTCCGCTTCCTGCGGTTCACCAGATCGATGCGCTTCTGACTGCGAAGGCGGTGTAAGATGAAGCTCAAGGCGTTGAACAGCATCAAGCACGGGGGTGACTACCATTACCCCGGTGATGTGTTCGATGCTGACAAAAAGACTTCCGAGTACCTTCTGAATGTCGGCGCGGCTGTCGAGTACGGCGGACGTGTCGCTGTCGAGTACGACGGTGAGGCGCTTTTTGAGAGCGCGGAGGACCTGTCTGCTTT
>JAOZOG010000449.1 GCA_029933395.1 Sulfurovaceae bacterium
GGATCGTCCCAGCTCGATTTCGCATGCCGCATGATAAAGAGTTCCTTCATCCTCTCCTCCTAACGAACCAGTTTGAGAGCTTTTGTTGCATTGATTTTTCCATAGCCGTAATAGATATTGAAACCATCACTGCCATATGAAATATTTCCGATTTTGTCTGCACTGCATGCCAAGGCGTTGTAAACGTTCTCTCTGGTCAGGTTGGGATTGGCTTCCAAAAGCTGCGCGACAACGCCGGTCACAATTGGAGCAGATGCAGAGGTACCGCCGAAAGCGCTGGGATCATTGTATTCCAGATAATTCGAATTTGACGCCCCGGCCGTTCCCATCAAATCAAATGTGGTTATTCCTTTGTATTCACCCCCGGGAGCCATGACATCGAGAGTCTCTCCGTAATTGCTGTAACGTGTTCGCAAGTTGTCTTTGTTCGTAGCACCTACCGCAATGACTTCAGGAATGGATGCTTCGTCATTACCGATTTGACTGTTGTCATTTCCGGCTGCAAACACGATGACCGTTCCTTTGCCACTTCTTCCATTATTAGCCAGATCGACAATGATATCTTTTACAGGATCATCGACATTGTTGCTGCCCCAGCTGCAGTTGATCACATCGACGCCCCACTCTTTGGCTTTTTCAAAGGCTTTGACAATCTCTGAAACGAGTATCGGCCTTCCAAATGGAAGACGGATGAAATAGATTTCGGATTTTGGAGCAACACCGACAAGTCCCAGGCTGTTGTTTCGGGCTCCAATCACACCGGTCACTTCCGTACCATGGGTCTGATTGTCGTCTGTCGGTTGAATATGTGTTCCATTCGTTTCATTGGTTTCCACATCATACGTTTTGACCACAGCATTTTGCAGATCTTCATGCGTGAGATCGAGTGCATTGTCGATAATGGCAACTTTGACGGCTCTGCCAAGATACCGATGACCTCCATCCATATGAATGGACGCCTCGGCGCTAATACCATTACCGTTGTAAAAATTCCAATCATAATGGATGGCCCATTGCTGATAGAAAAGAGGGTTGTGATCGAAAGCAGTTGCATTGGGTTCGGCAGGAAGATTGGATTTGTCATACGATTGGAGCGAGCAGGCTTTTGACGAACCGCTGCCGCCACCGCCACCGCAGCCACTCAAAAGCAGAAGAAACAGAAAAGAGAATAGCAATGCAAATCTGACTTTTGTTGGATTCTTCATCGCAATTTCCGTTCTCTGGTCATATCGGGCTGGGCATATTCAATATCCGGCATCCTATAGAGAGCATTGGCTGCATCCATTGCAGCATAAGGCGACGAAGCTTCAAGGAGAAACATATTGCCGAAATCATACTTTTTTAAAATACGAAGATCATATGACTCTATATATTGATCGAAATGTTCCAGTGACTTGAATTTGACAATCAACTGCCTTCCGACACACAGTTTCCTGCTATCCGGGTCGGTAAAACAAAGCATTTTCACTTCCTGGCCACGCAATCGGATACCTTCATAAGCAAGAGGTTCCAGTTCAATACGTTTGCCGCCGTTCATATAGTGGTATTCACCGCCAAAGAGAACGAGACAGTTTAAAAACAGCATCCATACTTTTTTCAAAATCGAAACCCCTCCCTTCCCTCCTGGCACGGCAGTACTATTTCCTCAAAAGTTCCAACACCGTGGCAATCAGGTCATCGTCGTCCCGGCTGCGGGCTTTATGATGT
>JAOZOG010000450.1 GCA_029933395.1 Sulfurovaceae bacterium
CACTGACGGAACCGATAGAGCATCAGATTTTCCATACACTCGCACTTTTCGCGGCCGACCACAACCCATACCGATACATGTTCCAGGACTCTCCTGAAACGTCTTCTGCGTTTCACACTTCTCAAACCTTTCACCAACCTCCCTACACACCTCCAAAAACAGTCTGATCCTTTTCTAATTAAAAATTTTACAAATTTCTCTTTTCATGAAAGGACGGACCATGCACAGATGGATTAAATTTGCATTGCTGCCGATCGCAGCATTCTCCTCGTCGATGCTCGATTCGACACAGATGAGCCAGCTCAACCGTTACAACCATCGACAATCGGTTATTTTTTCGGATATGACAAAACTGAAACGGTTCGCGAAAATCGACCAAAAACGGGCGACATCGATCGCACGGAAGGAGTGTGAACCGATGGAGATAAAGTTCGTTTCGCTCAAGCGCCGGGGACGGCTGCTCTATTATGAAATATTTACAGATACGGGCCGAATACGGGTCAATGCTCTCGACGGCCAACTGATTCAATGCGAAGGTGACGACTCATGAAACGACTGCTATGGATACTTTTTCCTCTTCTGGTTTCGGCCGAACCGCTGCAAAGCCTGCTGGAAAAGGTGGAAGAGAGTTCTTTGTACAAAAGCCGTGCCGAAGCGATCGATGCCGAGCTCGCGGGAAAACACGCCGGTATCTACAGGGACGGCTGGCGAGTCGGCGGTGACATAGCCTACGCCGATTTCAAGGACGGTAGCGATAGCGGCGCCGAATATGCCGTCACGATCGGCAAAGATTTCACCTTGAACGGTTCGAATATCGAAGCGATTCTCAAAACCGATGCCAACTATGCCCGGATGCGAAAGCGGATCGAGCGCAACCGACTCGGAGCGACACTCTGGTATCTCTACCGCAACTACTGCCACACGATGAAAGCGCTTCAGGCCAAAGGAGAGCTGGGGGTCGTCTACGACGAGATGGCCCACCATATCGACAAAGGCGTGCGTTACGGAGAATTCGATGCCTCCAAGTCGATCATGGCGCATCTAGCATCGGAAAATCTGAATCTGCAGATCGCCGAGCTCGACAGCCGCCTGCAGGAGATCGAAGCGGAGATCGAGTCGATCGTACCTTTTGACGGACAGTTCGAATGCCGCCGCCTGCGTCCCGATTTTGCCAGACTTTTCGATCCCGAAAACTCCGCTCTCTGGCCGATGCTTCACGATCGGGTCGAAAGTGCCAGGGAAGGAGTGGCACTTGCCGGTTCCCGAACGCCCTCTCTCGGGGTGGACGGCAGCTATATCGACGAGCTGGATACCCGCCGCTACCTTCTGAGCCTTTCCATGCCCCTCTCATTCGGGGACAAAAACGAAGCCGAACGCGCCATGGCGATGCACACCTACTCAGCGGCCAGACACGAACTGGAAGCGTTCGTGAGCCGTTATGCACAGGAGTCCCGAGCGCTTAAAAAGAGGCTGGATATCTATCTTTCCCATGTCAGCGAATCCGAAACCTCGATACGGATGTCGGCCGACACTCTCATCGAACAGAGCCGCATGCGGTTCAAAGCGGGAGAAGAGAGTTTCATCGGCATGCTCAAAGCGGCCGAAACGAAACTGCAGATGATCGAACGGATACTCGAACTCAAAATCAACCGTCTCGAAGCGGTCTACCATTATCTCGACGCCTACGCCGTCGACCCTCAAGGAGTC
>JAOZOG010000113.1 GCA_029933395.1 Sulfurovaceae bacterium
TTTTCGGCATTGATCAGTTTGCCTGCTTTTCCGACACCCAGAATGCCGCCGCCCATACCTTTTTGCATCCGCTTGGCAAGGAAGATCCAAATCGCAAAAAAGATCAGGATAGGGAGCATCATGCTGATCAGTTCGGAGAGCCAGCCTCCACCGATCATTCCTTCGTATTTGATCTTTTTCTCTTCGAGCAGTGGCACCAGATCTTTGTCGATAGTTGGAATATTGGAGGCGATATAGCGTGTTTTCCGTCCATCATCACTGCCGATCGCCTCGATCACGGTAGGGGTCAGTTTGACGGTGTTGACTTTACCCTCTTTGATGAGGTTTTTGAGATCGGAGTAGGCGACCTGCTTGGTTGTCACTGCCTGATTGTTGACCATATTGCCCAATCCGTCACCGTCACCGACGACTGCCTTGAAGATCAGGATGATCACGATGGAGAAGAGTGCAAAAGCAAGCAGCGGGTTGTTGTTGAAAAAATTATTATTGTTTTGATCGTTGTTCGGGTTATTGTTGGGGTTGTTCATTCTTATCCTTTGTATAGACCAGGGTAATCCATTCGTCTTTCTGTTTCCTGTCGATCAGCGTCATTGTCTCGAACGAAGGGAGAACCAGCGCCTCCTTTGTATCCAAAATACCTGAAAGGATCAAAGTGCCACCTTCTTTAGTTGCCTTTTTTAAGTCAAGCGCAATATAGCGGAGGACATCGGCGATGATGTTGGCAATGACGATATCGTAGCTGCCCTGGGCTTTGTCTGCCGAACCTTTCCAGAGTTTGCTGTATTTCTCTCCATTGAGCGTGAAGTTCTCTTCGGTGCTTTTGACGGAGAGTGGGTCGGTATCGCAGAGCTCTACTTCCGCCCCCAGTTTGACACACGCCAGTCCCAGAATGCCGCTGCCGCATCCGACATCGAGGACTCGTTCACCCCCTTTGACCCGTTCGGCAATCACTTCGAGACAGCTGAAGGTACTGGCATGATGCCCGGAGCCGAATGCGAGTGCCGGATCGATTTTGATATTGATTTTGTCCTCTTTGGGTTCATACCAACTGGGATGGATGTAGAATTTTGATGCTTCGATCGGCTTGATGGAGTCCTGGTACTTCTGGATCCAATCAGTAGCCTCTTTCTCCTCGAGTGTGAAATCGATCCTGATGCGGTCTCCCAGTGTCGCGACCAGTGCCTCTACAGCCTTTTGGACATAGGCAAGGTCATTTTCACTGCGAACGATGATTATCTCTTTACCGATTTCGAGTGTATCACCGAATATATTGGCAACAAAATCAGCGATAAAATCAACGTATTGCTCGTCGAGTGTTAGGGTGAGTTCCTGATAAGTCTCCTGCATTATGACTGCTTTGCCAATTCAAATGCTTCTTTGAGGTCAAGCGTGCCTTCATAGAACGCTTTGCCGACGATCGTACCGTAGGCGCCTGCTTCGATCAACTTACGAATATCATCCATATCTTTCAGGCCGCCACTGGCGATGGTATCCAGGCCGCTGGCTTCGGCGATCTCCAGTGTGAAGTCGACATTGACGCCGCTGAGCATCCCATCGCGCCCCACATCGGTGCAGATGATCGCTTCGACACCGGCATCGGCGAAAGCTTTGGCGAGATCGGTCGCTTTCATTTCACTCACTTCCGCCCATCCTTCGACCGCGACCATTCCGTCGATCGCATCGATACCGACGACGATAGGGTATTTGGCTGCCATCGCTCTGACGAAGTCCGGGTCTTTGACGGCAACCGATCCGAGGATCAGACGGTCGACGCCCAGATCCAGATACATTTTGATCGTCTCTTCATCGCGGATACCGCCGCCCAGTTCCATTTTGAGATCACAATGCTCTCTGATCTTGCGAATCTGCTCCAGATTTTTGGGTTCACCGGCAAAGGCACCATTGAGGTCGACAAGGTGCAGCCATTCGCTTCCCAGCTCTTCAAAGTGTCTGGCAACCTGCCAGGGTTCGTCGCTGTAGATCTTGGCAGAGTCCATAATGCCTTTGCTGAGTCTGACAGCCTTGCCGTCTTTGAGGTCGATGGCGGGTAATATAATCATATTTCTTCCTTATGTAGGGTCGGTTCTACCGACCGTTTGATTTTTGCAAATTGATTTTGGTCGGTGGGACCGACCCTACATTATAATTTTGCAAAGTTTTCGATAATCTGCAGGCCGTTTTTATGGCTCTTTTCGGGATGGGGTTGAATGCCGAAGATGTTGCCGTTTTGGACTGCTGATACGAACTCATAGCCATAGAATGTTTTGCCGATAACAAACTGCTCATCACAAACAGCGTGAAACGAATGGACAAAATAGAGATAGAATTCGGAAGGTAGTCCTGAAAAAAGAGCGCTCTTTCTGCCGTTTGATGTAGGGAAGACTTCGTTCCACCCCATATGCGGTACTTTCAGCGGCCGGTCGAATCGCTCTTCATCGAAAGCGACGACCTTTCCGGGGATCAGTCCAAGCCCTTCGTGTTTTCCAAACTCTTCACTGCTATCGAAAAGCAGCTGCATTCCCAGGCAGATACCCAAGAGGGGTTTGCCACTTGCAGCGTATCTTTTGATCGCTTCATCCATTCCGTTTTTTTTGAGATGCTCCATCGCATCACCAAAAGCACCGACACCGGGAAGGATCAACTTATCATACGCTTCGAGTCTCTCCGGGTCACTCTCGACGCAGGTCTGTGTCCCCATTTTGGAGAAGGCATTGATGACGGAGGCGAGGTTGCCCATATGGTAATCGACGATACCGATCATAAACTCTCCCTGGAGATTTTATGAAGTGAATAGTGAAGTGTGAATAGTGAATGATTCTTCATGGTTTTATGATGCTTTTTGTGATTTGAAATGAAAGGTAGATTATAGCGTAGATAGCTTTATGGTATTGGTGGATTGGTCGATAGGATCGACCCTACGTATTTTTTAATTCGTTGTCGATTGCTTCGGTGAAGACTTTGTGGTATCCGAGTTCGGGGAGCTTCTCTTTCATTGTCTCCAAAAAACGATAATAATCTTCGAGAGCCAGTGTGCCTTTGAGGAGTTCGTATTTGAGATAGAGCCAGTAGGTATTGAGGACGTCGGATTGGCAATACTCTCGGATCTTGTCCAGTTTGTCCTGATAGAAGAGTTCGAAGACCTGGTCGCCTGAGACATCGTATTTGCCGGGTATGCCTGCCATTGTGCAGAGAGTATCGAGTTTGAGATTGCGCACAGCACCGAAACTGCCCAGAGAGTCCAGCAGGTCGGTATGGAAATGTTCAGCATAACGCTGCCGGTAGTTTTCCCATTTGCTTTTGTTGAGTTGGGGGTTGTTTTGATCGAAATAGGCAGGGAAAGAGAGGTTGTACTGCATGGCACGGATCAGGAGCATCGGCATATCGAAACCCCTGCCGTTGAAGGAGACCAGTTTGGGATTTTTTGTCTCGATAAAACTGAAAAAATGGCGAATAATATCAACCTCTTCGCTGCTTTCGTTTCCAAAATCACCTACTTTGATGAAATTGCCGAACTCATCGGCGATCACGGCGGAGAGGGCAACAACCCGGTGATATGCCAGGGGAAGGAAAGTGGTGTTGTGTGTTTCTTTGTAGCTCTCCTGGGCCTTCACGGTAGCATCGTAGTCACTGAGTCCTTCGACATCGAAAGTCTTGCGTATCAAGCTGGTGTCAGGTATGGTTTCGCAGTCGAAGATACAGAGCATCGGGCACCCTTTTAGCATAGATTGGATAATATTATAACAAAAATAAAGGGAAGAGAGTGAGAATTGCGATCGTCAAGCTTTCTGCACTGGGTGATATCGTCCATGCGATGGTCGTATTGCAATTTATCAAACGCCATCTTCCTGACTCTCGGATCGATTGGATCGTCGAGGAGGGGTTCGCCGGTTTGCTGGCCGACAATCCCGACATCGACCAGATCCTCACTGTGCGACTCAAGGCACTCAAGCGCTCCCCCTCCCGCCTCTTCGAAGAGATAAGAAAAATCAAAAGCTATGCCCGCAGGCAATATGACATCGTGATCGATCTGCAGGGTTTGATCAAATCGGGTATTCTCTCTCGTATGCTGGGGTCTGTGGCAGGTTTTGACCGTTATTCAATCCGTGAAAAGGCAGCCTCGCTCTTCTATCACAATGATTTCACCATTCCCTATGAGATGAATGTCATCGAGCGCAATATGGCACTGGTCAATGCGGCACTTGAACTGGATATTCCGCTGGATGCGTTGAAAAACAAAGAGCCTTTTTTATACTTCGGAGCAGAAGAGATGAAAAGAAGTGTGGAATACATCAGCCAGAAGAGGAAAAATATCCTTTATATTTTGGGTTCGAGCTGGGAGAGCAAGATCTATCCGCCAGAGCGTATGGCGAAGGTTGTCAATGAGCTGGGAGAGAATGCACTGCTGGTCTGGGGCGGTGACAGTGAGTATGAAGCAGCCAAGTTGATCTCCGGGCAGAGCGGGGCAAAAATCCTGCCAAAATTGACACTGGGTGAACTCAAAGCTTTGGTCTCTCAGGCCGACCTGGTGATTGGCGGGGATAGTGGGCCGACACATTTTGCCTGGGCACTGAACCGGCCCAGTATTACACTTTTTGGTCCTACACCTGCAGAGAGAAATATACTGGAGAGCGACATAAACAAGACAATCAGCTCCGCCTCTCTCGTCGATCCGCTGCATCTGGATCGTAATGATTTCAGTATCGCAGAGATCGAGCCTGCAGAGATAGTCGTATTGGCGCGCAGGCTGCTTGGGACGAACGATGTCGGTAAAAAGGATGCTGCATGAGCAAAAAAGGCACCTTTGTCACTTATGCAGAGTATGCCGGCGTCAAATTGTTGATCGGTATCGCTTCGATCGTGCCGAGAAGTTTTATTTATGGCCTGATGCGGGGAGTTTCGCTGCTCTTTTACCGTCTCAGCGCAAAACGCCGCCGTATCACGATAGACAATTTGCGTTATGCATTTCCCGACTTGTCAGAGGAAGAGGTCGAGCAATTGGCCAGAGAAGTCTATATCGAACTCTCTGTCACGGTATCAGATATTTTATTGATGCTTACGGGACGGCTCGATACGGATAATATGGTGGAAAATTATGATGAAGCACTGCAGAAACTTGAAGCTCTGAGGGAGAAGTGTCCGCAGGGGATTATCTTTATGGGGGCACACTTCTCCAACTGGGAGCTTCCGCCGCTTTTTGCCTCCAGACATGGCTATCCGATGACAGTGATCGGCAGGAGAGGGGACAACAGAATGATCGATGAGAAGCTCGTCTTGCCGTTTCGTGCTCAGTATGGCAATCAGACAGTGTACAAGAAAAAAGCGGGGATTTCGATGCTGCGTACCCTCAGACAGCACGGCACGGTCGGACTTTTGATCGATCAGAAGGTTAATAAAGAGAATGGGTTTCTGGTACCGTTTTTTGGTCGCGAAGCCTTTACGACACATGCGGTTGCGACACTCAAACTCAAGGCAGACCCTGCGATCATCCCGATCAGTATGCCTCGGATGGGGAGGGGGAGATACCGATTGAATATCGGTGAAGCGATCGACTACCGTGCCGACGAGATAGAGAGTGAAGAGATGAAGCTGCTGAAGATGACAGGGCGCTACAACCAGGAGCTCGAAGAGATCATCAGGGCGCATCCTGCCCAGTGGCTCTGGATGCATGACCGATGGAACAAAAGGGTTTAGGGATGGAAAAAGTGATCAAAACGTTTCATGCCGACAGGCTGCTGAACTATCTCTACGTCCTCTATGCCTTTACCCTGCCGCTCTCCCGTACGAGCGCTGCGATTGCGACGGCACTGATCCTGCTGCTTTTTCTCTTCTCCTCCGAAAAGAAGAGAAAAATCATAGAGATCTGGAGACTGCCTGCCGCCCGGTGGATAGTGATTTTTGTGGGGTACTACTTTCTCTCACTGCTGATTACGACGACACCGGGACATACTTCGGAGGAGTGGAGAGAGGGGTTGCGCTATCTGGTGCCCTATCTCTATCTGCTTCCCGCAGTGATTATCGCCGTGACGATCGAGAGGGGCTATCTGAAGATCGTACTGGGTGCCCTGCTGGCAGGAATGATGGTCAGTGAAGTGCTCTCCTATCTGATCTTTTTCGGTATCTGGCAGAAGGATCGAGCGATCGTCTCTATCGCCAACCCGACACCCTTTATGCACCATATTCAATACAGCACCTTCCTGGCGATAACGGCACTGCTGCTGCTGGAGCGGATCATTCGGGAGTCACGGATAGTATATCGGACTATCTATGCACTCTTTTTCGCGACGATCGTGGGGACACTCTTCCTGATCAATGGGCGGACGGGACAGGTGGCCTTTTTGATCGGCCTTTTTGTTCTGGCGTTCGCTCAGTTTCAAAACAAAATCAAGGCGCTGGCTATATCGGGACTGCTGACGATACTCGTGATCGGCAGTGCCTATACCCTGAGCGATAACTTCAGAGAGCGTATCCGTGTTGCGGAGAGCGACATCGTCAAGATGATTGAAAACAATGACTACTCCACCTCTCTGGGCTACCGTGTCGGGGTGATGATACTCGCGGTTCCGCTGATCCAGGAGCAGCCGGTCTTCGGGACAGGAGTCGTGGATACGATGAAGCTGATCCGGGATGGTGCCTGCCACTGCTTTGCGGATGATTTCTGGCTCAAGCGTGCCAACCATATGCAAAACCAATACCTGCAGGTCCTGGTGGAGATCGG
>JAOZOG010000451.1:0-724 GCA_029933395.1 Sulfurovaceae bacterium
ACGATATACTGTGCACGAAACTCGAAAACGAGATCGGCGAAATAAAAAACGCTGTCGCTCTGTGCAGCGAAGCCATAACGAAGCTGCAAAGCGGCATGGATCCGATCGTCGCACTTCCTCGCGATCTCGTCATTGCACTTCCCGGAGAAAGATCCGAAGGGTTCATGGGCGGGTTCGATATCGATGTTTCTCCCGACCTGTTGCCGGAACGGGGATCGACTTCCGGCGAAAACGAAGATACGGCCTCGAAGAATCACGAAAGTACGTAGCGATACAAAACTTGCGGGGAAGATGTCCCCATAGATGATGGGGGTAAAAAGACGATTTCACAGCTCAGATAACGAAATCGTCCGTCTCCAGATAATCCACATCGCCTATGCGAATCGTCCTCCTGTACGCTTCGGGGTCGAGAATGTAGAGTGCCACCGTATCCTCCGGGCTGAACGCGGCATAGCGGTCCACGATCTCGTGCAGACGTTTGAGCTGCCCCTCGGTCACCTCTGCCTCGAAGAGGCTCTTTTGGGTTCGAATGCCGTAGTAGAGGAGCTCCTTGGCGAGACGATTCCTGTTTTTGTCCATACTGATGTCGTAGATGATAAGTACCGGTATTTTCAAAATATCAACTCCCATAGGTTTTTTCTCTTGCCTTTGCGCTTCGTCTTTTTCTTTTTGCTCGAAATACGATAGATGAAGACTTTATCCTCCTGCTCTTCGACGATTTCCA
>JAOZOG010000451.1:734-1702 GCA_029933395.1 Sulfurovaceae bacterium
TGCTTCAGTTCACTTTCCGAAATATCGAGTTCGAATGTGCTGTTTTGGGCTCGAAGGCCGTACGACTCCAGCAGTTTGGCGACTTTGCGCAGTCTTTTCGGATCCGCGATGTCGTATGCGACCAGGATCATTCCTCCCTCCTATATGTTGGTATCGAGATACGCTTCGACATCGAACTCCCCCCTATCTATCAGCGAGAAAGCCTTGTCGATGTGGCCATACTTTTCTAGCAAACTGCTGCCGGAGCGATGGACGATCGATTCATTGAAAATTCTACACAGGATAGTCAACAGCTTTTCCGTGGGTCTCTCTTCGCTGTCGAAATCCCTTCCATCCAGACCATACTTGAGCAATAGATTGATAACGATATAGTAATAATGGCTCTGGAAGATCGATGCGATACGGGTATTGCAGCCTTGGTGGGCCATATAGCCATAGTAGAGTTTTTCACTTATATCCATCAAGGTATCGATCTGTCGCTCCATATGACCGTAGTCGGAGCACTCGCGACGCAAAAGCTCCACGACGCTCTCTCTGATGTCCACCTCCAGTTTGTCCATCGCGTCGTAGGCTCTGCGGTAGTTCTTGTTGTCGCGCACAAAACGACGCATGGTATCCATCATATATCCGGGAAAAGCCCTCTTGCGGCGTTGTCTGTCGACAGATACGGTCTTGAAATGATAGAGCACCATAAATTTTCTCCACAGGATGTAGTTCGCCTTTTTGGCATTTTTCACCATACTGTCATCCTCTACGATATTGCGGTAATTGATCGTTCCGTCGGTGCGCAGCGATACCGCGTCGATACCTTTGCGGGCAAAGGCCCTGCCGAGTTCACCGTCGGATTCGAATACGAAGACGAGATCGACTTTCTTCGGCAGCCATCTGCGGATTTTCGGCGTATCGGGGTGGACAATGTACGCTATGGGCATCAGAACGCACCTATGAGAGACTGTATAAAGGATTCA
>JAOZOG010000452.1 GCA_029933395.1 Sulfurovaceae bacterium
GAAGCTCGGCAATCAGCGACCTCTGCGTAAACGGCGTCTATTCAGGAGGCTTTTATGTATACGACATATGTGCGGACCGATCGAAAAAGATCGACAAGGAGCGATTCCTTGAAGCCTACGACGGCTTCAAGGCCGATGCTCCGGAAATCGTCTACTGGCCGCCTTTCGACGGTGAGGACATTCCTCCGGTTTTCTACGAGGAGCATCCCGATCCCCTCCCCTCCCACAGCGTCACCGGATATCCCGTAAGCGTGGAGTTCAACGATGCAAAATTTACCGAACCTCCGAAAATCGAGAGCTTCACACTCGAAGACGAAACAGAAAATCAGCTTGAAGCGATCATACTGATGGAAAGAAGCAACGACCCCAACGGCGAGTTTACCGGCTATCAGTTCGCTTTTTTCCCGAAAAAGAGACTGGAATGGGGAACTCTCTACTATGCGGAGATCGTCTATAACTACAAAGGTTCGACGACCGCGAAGCGCTGGCATTTCACCACCCGTTCGCTGCAGGGAAAAGCCGAAAGGTTCTACCGGATCGAGCAGAACGGAGAGATCTCTCTCGATGTCCTGTCCGGAACCACGTATGCCATCTACGCCGTTCCGAAAAACACGAACGACCATCTCGGTGGCGTTCGCTACCGTACCACGGCAGAGACATCCTTCGAATACATCGACCACAACACCTTTCTCGTCACACTGAAAGGCAGAACGGGAGATTCGGCACGATTCACCTTCGCAAACGGAGTGTCGATCATACTGACCGTCTCCGACACAGATACCGCAACGGATCCGGCACATGCGGTCTCCCTGCCTCAGGATACCGTGGAAACTCCGGAAGAAACGGGAGGAGATGCTACACAAAGCGAAGAAGAAAGCGATCGGGAGAGTGCCGATGGAGAGGCGACACCGGATACGAACGAAGATTCGCTCACGCCATCGGAAGAGAGTGCCGACGAGGGGGAAACGAACGGAACAGACAGTTCAGCGGACCCGAACGATAGCGAAGAGAGGGAACGACCCTCCGCTTCCGACAGTCAAGAAAGCGGGGATGGTACGGACGAAGGGGAGTCCGAAGCGGTCTTATCGGCGAGAATCAGGGTCGAAGAGGGAATAACCGGCGTCTATAGAGACGTGGAAGCGACAAAATACGGGATTACAGACCACGACAGAAACCTCTATGCGCAGATCACCGATAACGGCGATCTCGAATACCATGTAGAAAATTCCCGAAAGGCTACGACGGTCAGGATAGAGATCCCGGATTCGGAAGTGAGAATCGATCACAACAGTGTCGCGACACTCACTCTGACGGATGAGAGCGATGCCGAAGTGACCGTCAACCCGGACGGCAGCGTGGAGATCCGTGTCGGTGGCACACTTCGCCCCAAAACGGTACTTCCTTTCGGAGCCCAGGTGGAAATAATGGATGGAAAGATCCGTTCCACCTTCACGATGCCGGAAAAATTGAGATTTTAGGAGTTGAAAATGCACGGAAAACGATATACGATTTCGACGGTTCTGCTGATCTTCATGCTTTTGACAGGATGTGGCGGCGGAGGCGGAAGCAGTTTCGACTCTTCCGAAGAAAAGCCGATGACAAGAGGTCTACCGATGGAGATAGGCCATTCGTATCCTATGCATAAGGGTGACACGATCGTCAAAAACGCGGAAAACACCGTCGTCGTCATCGAAACCGA
>JAOZOG010000114.1 GCA_029933395.1 Sulfurovaceae bacterium
AGAGATTTGGCTATCTGCATCACTGCATCTACATTCTCGGGCTTCACTTCCAGGATAGCCCGACTCTGACTCTCATCGAAGATATTACGGCTCTCTCCCAGATCAACGTTGGCTTCGACACCCAGACCGGAGATCGCAGCCATCTTGGAGAGTGCGATGGTCAAACCACCGACATTGACATCTTTGGCGGACTCAATCAGATCTTGCTTGTTCGCCTCGATTACCAGCTCCCACAGACTCAGCTCTCTGCTGTAATCGATTGGTGCCAGTGACCCGGCTGTCTCCCCAAAGAGCTCTTTGAGATAGAGACTACCTCCGAATTCGCCGGTCGTTTCACCTGCGAGCAGAAGCATATTGCCCTCTTTCCTGAAGGCACTCTTGAGAATACGCTCCTGATCTTCATTGAGTCCCACCATTGCGATTGCCGGTGTCGGGAAGACACTTTCGCCATTGGTTTCGTTATAGAGGGAGACGTTGCCGCTGACGACCGGTGTGGTCAGTTCGGCACACGCCTCCTTGATCCCTTCACATGCCTGGGCAAATTGCCACATCACTTCGGGATTCTCCGGGTTTCCGAAGTTTAGACAATCCGTCACTGCCAGTGGCCGTGCACCACTCATTGCAACGTTTCGTCCACTCTCGATGACTGCCAGTGCACCGCCCTTGAAGGGGTCGATGTAGCAGTAGCGGGGGTTACAGTCTGAGCTCATCGCCAGCGCTTTGCCGTTCTCTTTGACTCGGATACAGCTTGCATCGAGCGTACCCGGCGCCTTGACGGTATTGGTCTGCACCATCGAGTCGTATTGATTGTAGACCCAGGCCTTGTCCACTACTTCGATGGAAGAGAGGAGCTTCTCATAGGCTTCCTGCTCATCGACAGCCGGATAGTCATTTACCGTTTTTGGATTGATCTTGTCAAGATAGTCGGGGCGTTTTGTCGGACGGTCGAGGATCGGCGCCTCTTCACTCACCGGGGCGATCGGCATATAGGCACAGCGCTCGCCATGCCACATCAGCTCCATCATTCCTGTATCCGTCACTTCACCAACAACAGCTGCATCGAGATCCCACTTTTCAAAGATATCGATGATCGCCTGCTCACTCCCTTTTTTGGCACAGATCAGCATCCGCTCCTGGGATTCAGAGAGCATAAACTCATAGGGCGTCATCCCCTCTTCCCTTGCCGGTACCTGGTCCAGGTGCATAATCATCCCGGAACCGCTGCGTCCTGCCATCTCGAAGGCAGAGCTGGTCAATCCCGCTGCACCCATATCCTGAATGCCGACGACATGGTCTGTCTTGAAGAGCTCCAGGCAGGCTTCGAGCAGCAGCTTCTCCGTAAAGGGGTCGCCTACCTGTACGGTCGGACGCAGCGACTTGCTCTCCTCGGTGAAACTGTCGGAACTCATCACGGCACCGCCCAGACCATCACGGCCTGTCTTGGATCCCACATAGATGACTGGATTGCCCAACCCCTCTGCGAGTCCAAGGAATATCTCATCGGACTTCGCCAGTCCCAGCGCGAAGGCATTGACAAGAATATTGCCATTGTAGCTCTCGTCAAAACTCATCTCTCCGCCGATCGTGGGAACTCCCATACAGTTACCATAGCTGCCGATACCATCCACGACACCGCGCACCAGGTGGCGCTGATAGCGTGCGATATCACTGTCACTTTTCACATCACCAAAACGCAGTGCATTGAGATTGGCTACCGGTCTGGCACCCATCGTGAAGACATCTCTCAATATCCCGCCGACACCCGTCGCTGCCCCTTGGAAGGGTTCGATGAAACTGGGGTGGTTGTGGCTCTCCATCTTGAAGACCGCTGCCATCCCGTCACCGATATCGATCACCCCGGCATTCTCACCCGGCCCCTGGATCACCCATGGTGCCTCAGTTGGAAAACCGTTCAGATACTTCTTGCTTGATTTGTAAGAGCAGTGTTCTGACCACATTGCAGAGAAGATACCGATCTCGACGATATTCGGCTCTCTGCCATCGAGAATCTGCTTGATATGATCATAGTCCGCCAGAGAGAGTTTATGCGCTTTGAGAACTTCTTCGATATTTTCCAGGGCTTGAGACATAGGAGGATTCCTTCATTGTAGTAAATAGAGGATATTATAGATCAAAAGTGCTAAAGTTGTGATGAGAGTATCACGGCGCTACAACAGCTCTTTCTCAATTTTTAACTATAATATGCTTTTCATCAATCTATGGACCCTCAAACGTATCCCGGAATATGCGAAGCAGAATTCTACTTATGGGTCCGAAATATCATCAGGAAAGAGAGAATATGAATAAAATCAAACAGATGCTTATGTTGCAACAACAACTCAACGATGCCACCAACGGGGAAGGCTGGGAAAATGGTCTGACCAAAAACGGCAAACGGATCGATTGGAGACGCGCCACCTATCTCGAGTGCGCCGAACTGATCGAGTCCTACCCCTGGAAACATTGGAAGAATATCGACGCCGAACCAGACTACGACAATATCAAAATCGAAGCGGTAGACATCTGGCACTTCATTATGAGTCAGATGCTGCAGGACCACAAAAGAGAAAACAAGGGCGATATCGATACCTTGACTCAGGCGATCGAAGCAGTGCCAAACTACATACTCTTTACCCGGGAGGTAAAAACGACAGACCGGGACTATTATGGACAGATTGAAGTGGTAGAAGAGCTGATGAGGGTTCTCTTCTGTGATGAATCACCCGAAGCATTGATGCAGGCTTTTATCGAAGTGGCAATGCAATCAGGCCTGAATCTCGACACACTCTACCAACTCTACATCGGCAAAAATATCCTCAACCGTTTTCGTCAGGAGCATGGCTACAAAGAGGGAAGTTATATCAAGGTATGGAATGAAGAGGAGGATAACGTCGTGATGCAGCGCTACCTGGAGAAGCACTCCTCTGCGACACCCGAGGAGCTCTATCAAGCACTCGAAGAGGCTTATCCAGGCTGAATTATCTCTTCTTAAGATGCGAATTTTGTGTGTGGGATTCACCCCCCTATGAATTTTGAATTTACTGAATCGGTCGGCTTAGATCTGTATCTACGACCTGGTTACCTTCGACATAGACCTCTTTGGCAATACGGATATTTCTGGGCGTTGCGTAGCCACATTCACTACCGCAGGTCACCGTTCCAATCAGATAGTAGCTACCTGCAGGAACGCCATAGAACGCGAAGGCGCCCTGATCATCAGAGGCGGTAAAGCGCAGATAATTGAAGAGTCTCGGGTCCGCTTTTCCCATCTTGTATCCATTGAGATAACTCTGCTGATACCACTGTCGTGAATAGCTGGTGACGGGATTGAGATAGAGTCGGGTCTTGGCACCATAGATCTTGCTGCCATAGGCATCCTGCAGATAGATATATCCCTGGATCGTACCCTTTCCGCTCCGTGCCAATACACTATACTCTGCAGCAGGAAAAGGAATACGCTGTACCGTTTGCGCTGTAGCTGTGCCTGCCTCCTCGCCTGTTGTGACCTCTTTGTCGAGATCCGAGACATCGACGTTATCATTCTCGTCCGCATAAGGATTGCGGTTTTCATCCCAGAGGACCTTGTTTTGGGTGCTCTTATTGGCAGGAACTCTTGGCTGGCCCGCACAGGCTGCAAAGAAAAAAAGCAGCGTCAGGAGTGCTATAGCGTGAAATAAATACTTGGACATTCTAAACCTTTTGGATTTTTATTCGTATTATAGCTGGTTTCATTTAGATTATGCGTTCAAATCGTTTTCTATTTACCCAGACAGAACGCTCCAAACATCTTGTCGAGTATCTCTTCGCTCTCGTAGGGTTTCGAGATAGACGAGATATGCCTGACAGCATCCTGCAAATGATAAGAGAAGAACTCCAATTCACCATTCTGCAGAGGCGCTTTGGCGCTCTCTATCGCTTCTCTGGCTTGAGTGACTGCCTCGATCTGCCGTGCCGATATCAACATCAACTCCTCACCCCTGCCGACACTGTCGAGTATCTCCTTCAGTCGATCGGTCAGGCGCTCAAATCCCATGGTCGCGCTGACATCGACAGGATTGAATTCGGCAAGAGCCGAACTGTCAAATTGCCTGGGGAGATCACGCTTGTTGAGAGCCACGATCAACTCTTTCTCTTTCGCCTGCTTCAGCAGTGAGACGATCTGTCGATCTTCATCGTTAAAAGGCCTACTACCGTCAAAAAGTGCGATGATGATATCGGCATCTGCAAACGAATCCATCGAGCGCTCGATGCCGATCTTCTCTATCGTATCGCGGGCTTCCCGGATTCCCGCCGTATCGACCAGCCTGATGATATGCGATCCGATCCGCACCTGCTCCTCGATCGTATCCCGGGTCGTTCCGGCGATTTCACTGACGATCGCACGCTCGTAGCTGAGCAATGCATTGAGCAGAGAGCTTTTCCCCACATTGGGCTTGCCGATGATCGCGACTCTGAAGCCCTCGATAAGTCCCCTTCTTCGATGACTGTTTTCGACGATCCTCTCCATTTGAAGACTCAAATCTTCCAGCTGCTTCATCATATTTTCCATGATATCTTCCGGAATATCCTCTTCGGCATAGTCAATCATCACTTCCGAATAGGCCAATATCTGCAGCAGCGCATCACGACTCTCATCGACAAATACCTTCAGCTCGCCCTTCAGCTGTCTCGCGAGGATTCTGGCGGCATCGATGCTTTTGGCTTCGATCAACTTGGCAGTCGCTTCCGCTTTGGTCAAGTCAATTTTGCCATTGAGAAAAGCACGCTTTGAAAACTCTCCCGGTTCGGCCAGCCTTGCACCCAAAGCGGTTGCCGTATCGAGGATCTCCTGTGCCACTACCATGCCGCCATGGCACTGAAACTCCACGACATCTTCACCGGTAAAACTTTTGGGCGCGGCAAAATAGAGGAGGATCGCCTGGTCAATCAGTATCTGACTGCTGTCATAAACAGAAGTCAGAAGTGCTTCTCTGGGAGAAATCGACTCTCTGGCTGTCATTTTGCGTGCAATGGAGAGTGATTTTTCTCCGCTCAGGCGGATGATGGAGATGGATGAGACGCCATGCGCAGTAGCGATGGCGACGATCGTATCAGCCATATCGCTTGCTGTTGAATTCGTTGATGATGACAAACTTACGGCCGTCGCGGCCTGTTTTGACGGCGACGTACTTATTTGGGAAAGCCTCTCTGAGTTGTTCGAGTGCGATCTGCACCAGGATCCCATCAAGAGGGCGGGTTTTGCCTCTGCCGTTGAGTTCGACGTATTCGATCACCGGCTTGATGTAGTTTTGGATCATCTCCTGCTGTGTCGTCAAAAACTGTGCAATTTCCAATTTGATATAGAGATCATATTTGCTGTGCAGCCAATTAAAAAGCATATAAGAGAGCGCATTGTAGCGGTATCCCTCTTTTCCTATCAGAAGAGCGGCATCATCACCATCGATGAAGATCAACGCAGTATCATCTACCACATCAACTTCGATGGTATCGATAGCGAAACAGCTGTGCTGCAGGAGCTCTTTCAACTCTCTTTCGATCTTTTCTGCAAGTTCCAGATTGTTGTTTTCCGGTCTCTGCTCCACGATCGTCTCTCTACCCTCGAAAAAACTCTCCAAAACAGCATCGTCACCCTGTGTCAATGCCTCGTCGAGTGTGTGTTTCTCTCTGGGGGGTAGAGGCTTTTCAGAGTGGCGCTCGTCTGCTTTTTGTGCCGTATCGACATCGGCCTCTTCCCTTTGCTCCTCATTCGCCTTCTCGCGGGAAGGCGTTTCGGCCTCAAGTACCTCTTCGATAATCTCTTCGACGGCAATCGCCTGCATCATCTTGTCAACGCTCTCGGAGATTACACTCTCATTGGCTACTGTATCATTCTTGCCCGTGCTCTCTTTGCAGTCCGCAACGATAATCGCATTTTTTTTGAAAAATCCCAATACGCCACTTGAGGGATGCTGGATCACCTCATAGTGCAATTCGGTAATGGAGCAGCCCAGTTCAAGGGCTGCTTTCTCATAGGCATCAGCAAGCGTGGGAGCTTCGATCTTTTTCATCACTGCTCCCTTCTAGTGCTTGTTGTGTGCGGCTATCGCTGCGGCCTTGTGTTTCTCATAGGCACGGTTGATATAGTACTGCTGTGCGATAGAGAGGATATTGTTGGTCAACCAGTAGAGGACCAGTCCGGATGGGAAGGTGACGAAGAATACCGTCATAATCACAGGGAAGAATTTGAAGATCTTCTCCTGCAGCGGATCGGTAATATTGCTCGGCGTAATCTTCTGCTGGAAATACATCGATGCACCCATCAGTACCGGAAGGACATAGTAGGGGTCCATCTTGGAGAGGTCATGGATCCAAAGAATCCACGGTGCCCCCTGCAGTTCATCGGCGTTGAGAAGGACACGATAGAGCGCGAAAAAGACCGGTATCTGCAAGAGCATCGGCAAACAACCACCCATTGGGTTGGCACCATGCTTTTTGTACATCTCCATCATTTTGGCATTCATCTTCTGCGGATCTTTGCCATACTTCTCTTTGAGCTCTTTCATCTTCGGTGCAAGATCTTTGAGCTTCTGCATCGACATCATTCCCTTGTAAGAGAGCGGGAAGAGGATGATCTTGACCAGCAGTGTGAAGAGGATGATCGCCCAGCCCCAGTTGCCGACAAAACCATGAATCCAGACAA
>JAOZOG010000453.1 GCA_029933395.1 Sulfurovaceae bacterium
AACGACTAACGACTAACGACTAACGACTAACGACTAACGACTAACGACTAACGAACTGGACAGCGATAGGAGCGGGTTTTTGCAACTCCTTGACCCGTTCTTTGGCAAGGTTGGTTTGAAACGGTGTTTCGATTTCCAAGACACCATTGGTATATGTGCATCTCACATTTCCATAGGCACGGTTGACATGAATGGTCTGTGCCAGGGAGACAATGTAGCTGAGCCAGGACAAAACGGCAGAGTCTGGCAGAAGTTTTTTGTAGGGCTTTGTGAAGCTTCCTTTTGGCAGTCTCCGCTTGTTAAAGCGGATCAGTGTCGCAATCAGAATCATCTCTTCGTGTGAAAAACCGTAATCGAGGTTGTTCATGATGAAATAGGCACTGTGTTTGTGAAAGTTGTAGAAATTGAGCCGGATTCCAAGCTGTGACAGTTTTGCGGCGACTTCAAGATGTTTTTCTGCTTCATCGGGCAGTGTGAACGGGGTTTTGAGTGCGCCGAAAAGGTGTTTTGCCGTCGATGCGATATGGGCGGAGAGTTTCGGATCCGTACAGAAGCGGTCCTGCAAGCTCCGGACACTTGGATTGAAATTTGCCGGAAAAAGATGGCTCGAATGGCGTAACAGATCGCTGAGGAAGAGACCTTCCCGCACACCGACACCGCTGGTCATGATCTCTTTGGCGCCGATCGTTTCCAAAACCCGCAAAAAGATAAGTGCACCCGGACGTATCGTATCGAGGCGATCTTTTTTGATTCCATATTTGGAAAGTTTCATGACCGAGGCGTGCGCCACCTTCTCGATAAATTTTTTCTCCTCTTTCAGATCATATTGAAATGCGTGAATCAATTCGATGGCATGATGGTTGCGTTGCATGATGGTTTTTGAAATGGCACGAATCGTTCCGCCGATGCCGATAGCTATCCCGGCCCGGAAACTCTCGGGGAGTGCATTGAGCGCTTCGTCGATATACAATTTGGCCTCTTCGATATCTCTTTTTTTGTCGAAAAAGAGCTCTTTCAGACGAACGGTTCCGATATTCAGAGAACAGGTCTTGACAATACGCCGATTTTTGATAAGCGCCAGGTCGGTCGATCCTCCACCGATGTCGATGGTGATGCCATCGGAAACAGGCAGGAGATTGACGGCAGCGATTCCTCCCAGCCATGCCTCTTTGTCGCCATTGATGACTTTGATCTTCAGGCCAAGACTCTCTTCGATACGTTTCAGGAAAATCTTTTTGTTGGGTGCGTCGCGGACGGCAGATGTCGCCACACAGAGTATTTTGCGAGTCTTGTAATTTTTGGCGATCGTAAGGAACTCTGCGAGTGCCTGGTGTGCACGATCCATCGCTTCCGGCTGGAGTTCACCGTTTTTTTCATAGGCGCCTTCGCTGATGCGAACCCGACTGCGTGTTTCGTTGAGAAGGTAGAAACCGAAGCGGCTGGTGCGTTCAAATACCGCCATCCTGGCAGAGTTGGATCCGATATCGATGATGGCGGTACGTTTGGCCATTGATAGGGTGGTTTAGATCTCTTTTTGAAGGTGCTCGAACTTGAATTTCAGTTCTTCGACACTTTCGACGTTGTCCGGGTCCGGAATGATGCAGTCAACCGGACAGACGGCGATGCATGCCGGTTCGTCATAATGGCCGACACACTCGGTGCATCGGTCCGGATCGATGATATAGATGGG
>JAOZOG010000454.1 GCA_029933395.1 Sulfurovaceae bacterium
ACGAGAGGCAGTGCATCCCGCCACGAGGCCGGGACCGGCGCGAGACCTCTTTGCAAGGCCTCTTCACGTACGTCCGCAGCTGAAGGCATTTTCACCCTTTCATCGGGTTCGGGGATGAAAAAACCTTCGAAATAGAAGACTCCTACAATAACGGTGAAAAGTAATACGATCAGATGGGTACGCATGGTTTCCTCCTTTCATTGAAAGGAGTATAATGAAAAAAGAGAAGCTTTTCTAACGAATTTTGGTCACAAAAAGAACTCTTTTGGTCACGATCCGAACTTTCTGAGCTCCTTGGGATGGATACCGTATGTTTCGTAAAAAAGGCGACTGAAATAGCCCTGATGCGAAAATCCGACCCGTCTCGCCACCTCTCCGATACTCAGATCCCGTTCCCGCAACAATTCATTGGCCTGTCGCAGCCGCAACGTGCGGACATATCCACCCAACGTTTGTCCATAGACACGTTTGAATGCCCTTTTGAGACGGGTCGTGTTGGTAGTGCATAAATGGGCCAGTTCCGGAATGGTCGGAGCCTCCATGTAACGGACCATCAGAACTTCTCTGGCCCGGCGGGCGATCCGCAGGGTTTCAGGATCGATCGCTTCGTCCACGAGATCCATCAGTCCCAACCGATGCAAAAGAAGCTGGGTCACAGCAAACTCCATCCGTAGCGCGGCCATCGGCCCGTCATCCCGCTGTTTTCTGGTGATTTTGTCGACATAATAGTGACTCAATGCATCCAGCGGCGCCCTGTCACACTCGCTTACACCACCTCCCGACCTCAATCCCGCATAGAGATAATCGATAGGATCGTAGGGGCGCAGACTCAAATAGCGTTTAAGATAGAAATCGGCCACCGCCACGGCGAAGAGACGAGTACCGGACCCCGTTTTTACGGTCACCCGGCAGGGTCCCACGCCGTATAGGAAGGAACCTTCTTTCCTCGCCGCGATACTCCATCGACCGTCGGTGAATTCATAACTGCCCGACAGGAGAAGTGTCATCAACACGAAACGGTCATGATTGAACATCTGTGCCTGCCAGGGAGTTTCAAGCGACAGATCGAAAAAGAGCAACCCGTTGGAGATATCGACCCGCTCGACGCTTCCACACCGATAGGATAGACGTTCGCGGCGATAGTGTCTCTCTCCGGTATTGAAAAAAAGACTTTCCATCAAGAGAGTCCGTAATACTCCCGTACGCGACGTTCGAAGTCCTCGTCGCTGAGCTCTCTGCGCATAGGGATGAATTTTTTCGCCTTCTCCCCCGCCGTCACACGCGCCGGAGCGGTGGGTGTACGATCGATCCACGCCACCAGTTTCGCGATCTCTATCGGGTCGTTACCCCCGTTGATCTGCTCGACGATCTGCGGTGCCAGGGTAGTTACGAGATCGGCATAGGGACTCCGACAGGAAAAGGTTTCGGCATTTTTGACCAGATTGGTTCGGGCGAACTCTGTATCGAAAAACCCCGGCATGATCGAATGAACACGGATACCGAAAGGTGAAAGCTCATAACGCAGCGAGTCGGTGATTCCCTCGACAGCGTATTTGGTGGCATTGTAAAAGGTCAACAGTGGCAGACCGATCTTGCCCAGAAAGCTACTGATATTGACGATTACACCCCCCTCTTTCTCCTTCCGCATTTTCGACACGGCATGCTGGGTTACCCGTAGC
>JAOZOG010000455.1 GCA_029933395.1 Sulfurovaceae bacterium
ATCTCCTAACTGTTTTGTGATAGGCATACCGAACTGATAAAGCCACTTTCCTGACTTCGTTTGTACCTCTTTTATCTGCTTCACGTTGACGATTGCTTCAAAGTGCTGTTTCATAATTCACCCTTCATATTTTTTGCGCCGGTGTTGCTGCTGGTTTGACGATAGCAGCACCTCTTTTTCTTCTGGTTGCTGATTTGCACCGTAACGCCTCTTTTTTCTTCCAGGCGGATCTTTGAAAGTGATGATAATTTCCTCTTCACTGGACACGATCTTACCGATGCGGTGACCGTATGAATTGATAGCGGATTGCTTCACTCTCTCGATGTAGCCTTTTTTCGTATCAATGCCAGCAAAGCCCGTCTGGCTGGGGCTCTCAGAGAAGTGGGACAAATGGTCTAATACATATCTTTTTTTTAGGCTTTGCCGTTGGAGAGATTGTGAGAAGATGCTGGGAGATTCTTTTGCAATACGCGTGACTGTTTTGTCCGATACGCCTGCCTTGTTCGCTATCCGTTTGTAGACTGTGGAGAGTCTTTGTCTTCCGGTGGTGGTGAAGTCTTCGACGGTCATCTTTTCGATAGCCCGCTTCACCTTCTCAAGCGTTGCGGCTTTCCTGTCCCGATGGACAAGCTTTGCAGCTGCTGATCTTCTCTCCCTCTCAGTGGTGTAGCCCACAGTCGCATTCAATTCGAGTCGATACTTCCCAGCGGCGGCTATTCTCTTCGTTCCCCTGCTGAACACTCTTGGCATCCACAATCTGCCTTCCTGCCGATAATGCCATAGCTTTGTGGCGGTGGCCTTCACTTCCGCTGCTGGTATGGTATCGCTTGAGGTGCTGATCGAAGAAGCGACATTTCTGCAAAGTTGCAGCATATCATCAAAACTTTCGACTCTTCGGATAGCTGCTTCTTTGTTCGCGTGCAGGTAGAAAAAGCTGTTTCTGTTTCCTTGCACGAAGCCTTTCTTGATGATGGCCTGCTGTTCTTTCAGCTTTTCGTCGTCCGTCTGTATATCGATGTTCGTTTTAATTGCCATAGTGGCCTGAGGATCGCTTGTAGTGGCTTTTCTCTTTGTCCCCAGCCTCTTTATCAACTCATCGACTTTCCAGAGCTTATCGTGGTATCTGAAATTGTGCGCTATTGGGTTTCTGAAAGTGCCGATCAATCTGGAAGAGGCACCTCGGTCTATCTCTATGCCCTTCTCTTCAAACCTTTGCATAATGGATTGATTCAGTACTCTGGACAGTGATTCGCCTTTGGGTGTCAGGAATACAGGTGCAGATAGTCCGAAGATGAATTGGTAGCCCTTATCGGTCTGAGTGCTGAAAGTGGGCGGTAGTATCTGGTTGGTAATGAATTTGTGTGCAGCGTCAAGCGTCAGCGCAAATTTGTAATCAACATCAATGATGAACGCCTGGATTATTTCAGCGTGATCTTTGCCGAAGCGTTGGAAGGTAGTGCCGTATCTGATATATTTGTAGGCAAGGGCATAATCGATAGCTACCGATCTTACACCGCCCTTGTAGCAGCTGGTCTTATAGCAGTCCTTCTCCTCTCCGGCAACTACAGCGCCGGGAAGGATAGCCCGCATAAGCATTTCGGCTTTATCCAGCTCAATATTATGCTTGATAATGTCCGTTGTTTGTCTAACTGCTGCCATACATGATATCCTCTATCG
>JAOZOG010000456.1 GCA_029933395.1 Sulfurovaceae bacterium
ACGCTTTTTCGAGGCCGCTCTTCGGGGCGGCCTTTTTTTATGCCCGTTTTTTGGCGGATTTGGTTATAATCGTACCCAAAAAACGAAGGGTATCTTCATGAAAAAACTCCTCTTCCTCTCGCTTCTTGCCGCATCCTTGATCGCGGGTCAGTACGCCAGACTCAAAGACGGGACCATCATCATTCTAAAAGACGACGGTACATGGGAAAAGGTCGAAACCCTGCCGCAGGGGACTCAGGCCGCTCCGGCTCCCGTGCCGGTTCAGCAGAGTGGGCAGCCCGCTTCGGTCTCCACCCAGCCCGCACCTCCTCGGCAGGCGGCCGCACCGGTCCAGACCTCGGTGGACCCGCTGGCGCAGGAGTATGCCCGGAAACTGATGGGCAGATGGGAGAGTGCCGACGGGAGTCTCAAATATATCGTCGAGGGTGACAAAGTCACCTTCGTCGACGGGCGCAAAAAACGCACGGGTCACTACAAGATACAGAGTGTCAAACCCGACAAGAGAGAGTTCATCCTCAATATCGGGGAGTTTGGTTCGGCCGGATACTTCTCCTTCGGAGGCGTCATGCGCAAGCTCGCCTTTTCATCCGATTTCTCCCGGTTGACCGACTACTCGGCCACCATGCCTACCGAACTACGCAAAGTGAAGTAAGGGGCCCATGCGCCTCTTTTTCAGAAAACTTCTCTATATCGGCGGGATGCTGCTGCTCATCTCGCTCATCTCGTTTCTGGCGATCCACGCCGCCCCGAACAGCTTCTTCGCTGCCGGCGAGCTCAATCCCAACATCACCAAAGAGTCGATCGAGCGTCTCAAAGCGGTCTATGGCCTCGACAGGCCGCTGTGGGAGCAGTACGTCCGGTGGGTCTGGGCGATGATGCATCTGGATTTCGGTCTCTCTTTCGCCAGCGGCAAAGGTGTGGCGGAAGAGATCGCTTCGCGGATCCCGATCACCCTGACGATGAACGTGATATCGATGTTTTTCGTTTTTGTCATCTCCCTGCGTCTGGGCATCAAGGCGGCGCTGTCGCAGCAGGGTGTCGTGGACAGGGCGATCAAACAGATCTCGCTGGTCAGTTTCGCGATGCCTTCGTTCTATCTGGCGCTCATTCTGATTCTGCTTTTCGGCCTGCACCTGGGGTGGTTTCCCATCAGCGGACTTCAGAGCATCGAGCCCAAAGAGGGCGTGATGAAATGGGTCGATTACGCCTGGCATCTGGCCATACCCATCTTCGTCATGGTTTTTGGAGGCATCGGGGGGCTTACGATGTATGTGCGCTCCCTGACGCTGGAGATACTCAAAAGCGACTATATCTTCTTCGCCAAAGCCCGCGGCATCGACGACAAGACGATCCGAAAACGCTTCATCATGCCAAACCTCATGCCCTCCATCGTCACGATCCTGGGGTTGTCGCTACCGGGTCTCATCGGCGGCAGCGTCATCATCGAATCGATCTTCTCCATCAACGGCATGGGACTGCTCTTCTACCAGTCGGCACTCAGCCGAGACTATCCGGTCATCATGGGGATTTTGATCATCACGGCGTTTCTGACGCTGCTGGGCAACGTGCTGGCCGATCTGGCGTTATGGAAGCTCAATCCGTACGCCAAGAGGGATTGAGAATTGAGAATTGAGAATTGAGAATTGAGAATTGAGAATTGAGAATTGAGAATTGAG
>JAOZOG010000457.1 GCA_029933395.1 Sulfurovaceae bacterium
TATGTTCAGATTGAAAATACTTTACAGGTCAATGGTGAATATGGGACAGTCAAGGCTACTATGCAAAGTGAACGCAATAGAGAGGCAATAGATTCGTTTGATATTATTATCTCAACTTTCGCACCTAAATCACCCCTAAAATCCACAGGGTAATCCATCGTAAAGCCCCCATAAACAGGCACTTCAGCTATAATTTGATTGCAAAAACAATTAAGGAAAAGGACTGTTTATGGGTTATGAAAATACTATCACAAAAGCGATAAGTACACAGTTAAACAATCCCCTCCTCACTGTACTCAAAGAGATCAGGATAGAGCGTCTGCTCAAGAAAAACAGATTCGTCAAAAAGGAAGGAGCACCTCTCTCTTCCGTTCTTCTGCATTTCATCTCGATGATCGTGATGAACAGAAATATCGCTTCTTTCGTGAAGTATTCTTCCCACAGTTTCAAGAAAGACACCTACTACCGTATGCTTGGAAACAAATCCTACCAATGGCAGAAACTCTTGCTTCAAAGCGCTGTCGCTCTCATCTCCAAGGTCAAAGCCCTACACAGAGGAAAGAAAACGGAAGTGCTGATTCTCGATGATACAGTAGAAACCAAAAGAGGCAAATGGATCGAAGGCGTCTGCGACAGACTCTTCAGCAACAAGGAGGGCCGTCTCGTCAGAGGACTCAATATGGTCTCACTCAGCTACAACGACGGATACAGCAATTTCATTCTCGACTTCGCTTTGAAGTTCAACAAAAATCTCAGAATCTCCATAGAGGAGTTCAAGCACCAATTCTATCACAGCAGTGACGCACACAAAAGAAAGCAAGAAGGTCTGCAAAGCAAACTCGAGATCGCCGTCTCTATGGTACGAAGAGCCCTGAAAGCCGGTATCAGGGCGGATTACCTGCTTATAGACAGTTGGTACTCCAAACCCGTATTCATCAGGCAGATCAGAGAGATGAAACTTCATACCATCACCCGTATCGCCAACAATCCGAAGCTATGGAACTTCAAAAACGAGAAAAGAAAAACACTCGATAGAATCTATGCCATTCTCATCAAAACGACACGAAGGAAAAGAGGACACTACAATTCCATACAGTATACCTACTGCAGTACCATACTCAAACATCACACAGCCGGCAGAGTGAAGATCGTTTTTATCAAGACAAAGAATAATCTCATACCGCTCCTGTCAACTGACATCACACTCACAGATGAGCGCATCATCGAGATCTACAAGCGCAGATGGAATATCGAACAGGGATACAAAGAGCTGCGGGAATATTTTGGTTTCGGTAAAGAAGAGAACAGGATCTACGAAGCACTGATCGCAAGAATCACTCTCTCTTTACTGAGTTACAATATCGTCAGTTATCTCAACCGTATCGACAACGAACCGCAGACACTCGGGGGACTCTTCAGAGATTTGGAGTGTGAGCTCGATGCGCTTGCCATATCGATGGAAGTGTTCATCCGATTGATAGAGGGAATCATCGAAAAACTCGAAGAGGTCGAAGAGACACAAAAAGCGGTATTGGTTTTAGCTCAGATTGTCAGCACACTGCGGGTTTGCGTGAGGAATGAGTTGGAGTTTTGGTGCGAAAGTTGAGATACAAACGGAAGGTTTTATTGTCCTTAGTTTACAAATCATTCCCGACACATTTTTTGGAATGATTCA
>JAOZOG010000458.1 GCA_029933395.1 Sulfurovaceae bacterium
GAATGGCAGAAGATCCCGAAGTCCAAAACCAAACAGCCCTGGTACTTCACCGCCAAGGAAAAGCCCTATCTGCTGCTGGCCGGGCTCTGGGACGAGTGGCACGGCGAGGGGGAGGTGCTGAGAAGCTGCACGATCCTCACAACCGAGGCCAACAAAACGATGAAACCGATCCACGACCGGATGCCGGTCATCGTCGAGCCCGAAGAGGCCAGGCTCTGGCTCGACGAATCGATCCGAGACACTTCAATCTTGAAACCGCTTCTGAAACCGATCGGGGATGACTACCTGAGGGAGTGGCCCGTCTCACCGATCTGTAATTCTCCCGCCGTCGACGATGAACGGTGTATTCAGCCTCTCTCACGACCCGAGGGTGGGCTCTTCACATAATCCAGCGCCTTTTCGATGGCGTCGATCATTCCCTGGGTTTTTCGGGAGCGTTTGAGTTTGGCGATCTTCGCTTCGTTCTCCTTCAGCACTTGCAGCAACTCCGCTTTCAGTCTTTCGTCTTCGTGTATGTAGTGCAGGCACAACTCCTGCATCCAGTCCACTACCTTGAGGAAGCCTTCGTCATAGGGGTTCTTTTTCTCCTTGAAACGGTGGTGCGAGGCCACGAAGTAGAGCCGGCTGGAAAGTTCTTCGATGATGGATCGGATGGAAGGTTTGGGCGGTGGTGGCTTTTTCATGGGAACAGTGTGCCATGGGAATGGGTCGGAAGGATGGAAACATATCGATTTTGATATTACTGGTGATTTTCACCAAAAAAACAATTTCAAAACGACCTTCTCTTCTCGTTCCTTTTAGGTCACAATGATGCGAAAAGAGAGAAAAGAACGTCATGGAATACTGGTATACGTATGAGCTGGGTAGAGTTGGATACGTTCCCGGGGGTAAGATGGAGAGATATCGCGAGTCCTGGTGCGAGCGGTCGAATGGGTGATTCCGTTTCACTCAAAAAATTCGACGATATGTCTTTTTCAATTTCTTGTAAGTATTCATAGGAAAATAGTTGATATGAAGGGAATCGTATTCATCGATATAAGGTAGAGATTCAAGGTGATTTTTTAAAATCGAAAGTACATCGTCCACGAATTCTTTCAATGGACATATGGCTCTCATGGACAATTCGAGTTCGTCGCTTTCCGGCCAGTCCAGATCATCGCAATCGGGATGACTGTAGACTATGATCGAAACGTTTTCTTCGGAGATTCTCTCGACTTTCAACAGATGACAGGATGGTTCGTTGTACATCACGATCTCCACGATTTCCGCCTCGTCCAATAGGTCGATCGTCTTCTCCGCGAGATGTTCCAAAGGATCAACGAAAGTTGCACAAACTGGTATTTCCAACGAAGAGGCGTAGTAGGAAATCCGAAAAGATCGCGTTTCGTGATCGTAGTTTAATTCGAACATGTCGTATCCTTTTCGCTTCGATAGTGTACACTATCCTGTAAAGGATTGCTTACTTAATGAAAAAAATTAAATAATTATATAAGATAATGGTAGTGATTTTGTTGGCAAAAATTTTTTTAGCAAGTGTGATATTCAAATAATGGGGAAAACCGTTTTTTAAGCGAACTTGCCTGTTTTCCTCGAAAGCCCACTGGTTAAGGGTTAAAAGATTCGCGTAGTTTAAGCTTGCGGAAGTGCCAAGATCGGCTATTTCCTGGTCGTATA
>JAOZOG010000459.1 GCA_029933395.1 Sulfurovaceae bacterium
ATTGAACTTCTTACACCTATAGAGAAAGCAGCTGTAAAATATGCTGCCGACGATACCGAGCGCAAAAGAATCGCTAAAATGCGCAGCACTCTGGAGCCATTTTTCGCAAAAAAACGTATCGCTCTGTTGCAACTGCGTATTGACGACTTAAAACTCGAGTCGGAAAAGACAGTATCTAAAAAATCACGAAGTGAGGCTGAGGCCGAGAGATTGGCAAATGAAGTCGCCGAAGTAAAAACAGAACTGCGTCTTAACGGGGCAGACCGCCTCAGACATCTTAGCAGAGAGATCGGCAGATATCAGGAAACAATGGAGCTGCGTAAAAAGGAGAAGGTGCGTTACGATACTTTGACAAAAACCCTGGACTTCCCGACCGTCTCAAGTGAACACAGATTTCTAAAAAACAGAGACGATGCGCTGTCTCACATAGACGAAGTAGAGCACGATGCAGACAGCCTGCAAAATGAAAAAGTACGCAATGCCGTTTCACTTTCAAAATATATGCAGAAGCATGAAGAGCTCGAAGCCGAAGCTGCATACCTCAAACACCGGCGAAGCAATATTCCGCAAAGAACCTCGCAGATTCGGGACAGGATGGCAGAATCCCTTGGCCTCGATGCAGATAAGCTTCCTTTTGCGGGTGAATTGATGCGGGTGACCGATACCGACTGGGAAGGTGCAATAGAGCGCGTCCTGCATGGTTTCTCCCTCTCGTTGATTGTAGATGCAGACTATTATGAAGCGGTAAGTGCCTATGTTGAGAGTACACATCTTAAAGGAAAACTGGTCTATTTAAAAGTAGATACATCAAGAGATATACCGCCTTTGGAGTTGCCGGACGCAGATTCGCTGTTGAAGAAGATAGAGATAAAAGCGGACTCACCGTATGCGCAAGTTACCGGAATGATGCTGCATGAACGGTTCGACCTGCCATGCGTCGAAAACCTTGAGGCATTTAGACGCCGCAAAAGGGCATTGACCATCCACGGCCAGTTCAAGAGTTCTCTCGTACGCCACGAAAAGGATGACCGATACAATATAGAGGACCGCACGCACAGGGTGATGGGATGGAGCAACAGGGAAAAGATTAGCTTGCTGCAAAAGCAACTCCTTCAACTTAATGAGAAACGCACATTTTTGGAAGAAAAAAACAGAGAGATAGAGAGCCGGCTCGCAAAAGCTGTACAAAAACGGGACCATCTGCGCGACCTTCTAGGTTTCGCCTCTTTCGAAACAATAGACTGGTATATGGCTGCAGGGCATATTGATGAACTTCAAAAAGAGAAATTGGAACTTGAAGAGAGTTCGGATGTGCTAAAGACACTTCAAAAACAGCTTGAAAAAACAGAGGCTAAACGCAGAAGCGAGATGAATCTCATCGATGAACTCGGGCGAAAGCTCGGGGCACTCGAGGCAAAAATAGAGAGAGATACGGAAGATCGCAACCATTCACTACTGCTGGTAGAAAACAGTGAGCTGCTCGAACAGCTGCATGAAGAGATTGTAAAGTATGCAGCAAACATCGTCTCGACAGAGCCTACACTTGCAAACATCTCGCTTCAGGCCTCCAAAGTGCGCGAGTCAATGACAACTGACATCGACAAACTCGATGGGCGCATAGGGCGGTCGCGTGAAAAGATGGTATCGCACATGCAAGCTTTA
>JAOZOG010000115.1 GCA_029933395.1 Sulfurovaceae bacterium
CCCGTTTTTATGGGACTAAAGTCCCTACTCCTGAGAGTGAACATTTTTTGAATTAATGGCCGTATATATATCTTTTGATAAAAAATACCCTACAAATCCCCAGAGAAGCACAGAACTGCTCATCGCGATCCATCCAGCCTCTTCATCCAGGTGCACCAGCGACTTTGGATCGATGGCACTGCTGTCAAATATCCAGTCCAGTCCCAACCCAAAAAGAATACTGCCGATAATGATATTTCCCAGATAGATCACCAGCGATCGACTGCCCAGCATCTTTTTGACGACACCGATCGTGACGGTATTGGTCGCGGGGCCTGCACTGAGGAAAACGAAAGCGGCACCGGCACTGACACCTGACAGCATCAGCGCGGCGGCGATGGGCAGAGAAGCGGTGGCACAGACATACATCGGAACGGCGATCGCGATGACGATGAGATAGGAGAGCCAGCTGTACTCGACAAGAATTTCACTGAGATTTTCCGGGATCGCCACCGTGATCAATGCCCCGATGATCAATCCCCAGAAGAGCGGCCTGGCGATATCCCCCAGCAGGGTGACGAAAGCGTATCGCAGTGCCTTGTGTAACGAAAAGTTTCTGAGTGACTTCTCCCTGTCGGCCTGCTCGTCGTCACAGCAGGAGTTTCCGGAGCAGCAGCTTTCCGCCTCTTTTGTCATCGTGGCAAAACCTTGTGCAGTCGGTTTAGCGGCCACGAAGCCACTTGGGGATACGGCAGAAAAAGCAGATTTTGACATTTCCGGAGCATCTTCATCGCGATCGAAAAGATTAGTCAGGATACCCGCTGCCGTTGCGATGATCATCGAGGTAAATACACGATAGAGAGTAAAAATCCAGCCAAAGATACCATAGGTCGCCAGGATCGAATCGACTCCCGTAATCGGTGTCGAGATCAGAAAAGAGAGTGTCGCCCCCTTGCTCGCTCCGCTCCTTTTGATGCTGGTTGCCAGCGGAATCACCCCGCAGGAGCAGACGGGCAGAGGGATACCGAAAAGTGTCGACTTGACAACCGAAGCGATATTTTCTCTGCCCAGATGTTTCGTCACCAGCGTCTCAGGCACCAGTTCATGCAGGACTCCGGCAAAGAGAAGGCCAAAGAGTATATAGGGTGCCATGGCATTACTGAGTTCGACCAGGGCCGTCCAGAATTCTATGATCGTTTCCATTGTTTAGCTCCTTATTATTTTGTGACTATACACTGTTTTTACTTTTTACCAAAGAGGACCAGATAAAGCCCCGGCAGCACCAGCAGTGTCAAAATTGTCGAAGAGATGATCCCTCCGGCAACGACTACCGAGAGCGGATACTGGATCTCACTGCCTACACCGGTGGCGAATAGCAGAGGCAGGATACCAAAGAGTGTCGTAAAGGCTGTCATCAGGACGGGTCTCAGGCGCAGAAGCGTGGCATCTTTGACCAGGTCGTGCGTTTTGACATCGGGGAACTTCACCCGCAGTTCGTCGATGAAGGAGACCAGAACGATGCCGTTGAGAATGGCGATAGCAAAGATGGCGATGAAACCGACGATGGCCGAAACACTGAGGTATTCACCGCTGATGACCAAGCCGGCGATTCCCCCGATGAGGCCGAGCGGGACACCCAGCAGGATCAGGAAGGTCTTCCTGAAAGAGTTGAATGCTGTATAGAGCAGAAGCATGATCATCAGCAGCGTGACGGGGATGATCAGCGCCAGTGTCGCGGTAGCCTCCTGCATATTTTTGAAGTCCCCGGCCCATTTGAGGTAGTAGCCGGCCGGCATCGTGACGCTCTCCGCTATTCTGCGATCCGCTTCTGCAACAAAAGAGGCGATATCACGGTTCTCGACCTCCATCGAGATGACCATATAGCGGCTGAGATCCTCCCGCTTGATGAAGGCTGGACCCTGGATCACATCGATGGTACATATCTCGTCGAGACGCACCATCTTGCCGCTTTGACTTCGCAGGAGGACCGACTTGACCGCTTCGATATCCTTTTTTGCTCCTTTGATTTTGGGGACGATACCGAAGCGCTTGACCCCTTCGATCTTCTCCGTGACAGGCTCTTCGCCGATACCGTTTCGAATGACACGCATTACCTCCCCAACATCGATACCATAACGCGAGAGCGCCAGATAATCCGGACGGATACGGATCTGCGCCTGCCCCAGCTGGGTTTCGACTTCGGTACGCTCCAGCCCCTCTACGCCGGCAAGTGCCTGATTGATCTGTCCGGCGATATCGCCCATGACCTTTTGGTCTTCACCATAGATCTTGACGGCAAGTTCTGCCTTGACCCCTTCGAGCAACTCTTCAATGCGCATCGCGATGGGTTGTGTCGGGATGAACTGGACATAGTCGAACTGCTTTTTCAGCGCCCGGGTCATCTCTTCCGCAAGTGTTTGGATATTGTCAACATCGGGCTTGAGGGTCAACAAAACTTCCATATAGTTGCCCTGAGCAGTCTCTCCCTTTTCACTGCGTCCAATCATTGAGAGGACCGAATCGACCTGCTGGGGATATTGCTTCAAAATAAAGTGTTCGATCGCTTTGCCGGTTTCGATACTCTGCCCCAGAGCTGTTCCGGGGATTGCGATGACGCGATACATGATCGACTCTTCATTGAGTTCGGGCATAAACTCACGCCCCTGCTGGCTCAGCAGTCCCGCCATCACAAAAAAGATCAGGAAGGTGATCGCGATGACACTTTTGGCATACCTAAGCGAAAAGTTCAGCAGCGGCGTATAGAAAGATTTGATACTACGCATCAGGGGGCTGTTGGAGTGTTTGCCGACCCGAAGCATCATATAGGAGAGCACCGGAACGAGCAGCAGTGCGACTGCCAGCGAGCCGAGCATCACAAAGACGATATCCAGTGCCATCGGCGTATAGAGTTTGCCCGCCAATCCCTCGAGACTGAGCAGCGGAATGAAGACGACAGCGATGATAAGCAGGGCGAAAAGCACCGGCTTGGCGACACCGGCCGTCGCTTCGGCGATCACTTCGGCACGTGGCCGTTTCGGGTTGTCATGGAGGAGGCGGAAGCTGTTTTCGACGACGACGATCGTCCCGTCGACGATCATTCCGATCGCGATGGCCAGTCCGCTGAGACTCATCAGGTTGGCCGAGATACCATACTGCTGCATCATCAAAAAGGCGATCAGCAGGGAGAGCGGCAGGGAGATGATGACGATAAAGGCGGAACGCAGCTCGAAGAGAAAAAGAAAGAGCACGATCGCCACAAGTATCGATCCGGTCAGCAGGGCACTGGTCATCGTGCTGACAGCCTTGTGTGTGATCTCGGTTCGGTCGTAGACGGTTTTGATCGTCACACCCTTTGGCAGGGCGGTTTCGACCAGCGGCAGCTTCGCTTTGATCGCTTCGACGACTTTGGCGGCATTGGTTCCGCTGCGCTGCAGGACCATCCCGAACATCGCCTCTTTTCCGTCGATCGTCACCGCACCAAACCGAAGTGCCCTGCCCGGCTTGACTTCGGCAACATCACTGATCGTGACTGCCTTGGCATCTTTGGCCCGAACGACGGTATTGCGAATATCATCGATTGATCGATAGAAGCCCGCACCCCGGATCAGATACTGCTCGCGGTTGAACTCCAGGTATTGTCCGCCGGCAGATTGGTTGGAGCGTTCGAGTGCTTCGACGATCTCATCGTAGGTGACATCCACTGCCTGCAGCCTTTTGGGATCGATCAGTACATCATACTGCTTCTCGAATCCACCCCAGCCGATTACCTCTTCGACGCCATCGACCGCCTTGAGCATCGGTGCGACGACATAGTCCTGCAGTTCACGCAGTCTGCTCAGAGAGAGTTTGCCACTCCTGTCCTCTACCTGATACCAGAAGACCTGTCCCAGCCCTGTAGTATTGGGCCCCATCACAGGCTTGCCCCAGCCTGCGGGGATATCTACGGTAGCGAGCCGCTCCGTGACCAGCTGGCGCAGAAAATAGGTATCGTATCTGTCTTCGAAAAAGATCGACACATAGGAGAGGCCGAAGATGGAGTTGGAGAGGATCATCTTGACCCCGGGCAGGCCAGCCATCGCCGACTCCACCGGATAGGTGATGAGTTTCTCGATATCCTCGGCAGAGTTGCCGGGACTCTCGGTGTAGATCACCACCTGCCTGGGGGTGATATCGGGGAAGGCATCCACGGGTATATCCCGGTAAGCTTTGTAGCCGAAACCTGCGATCGCCACAAAGAGCGCAATGATGAGAAATTTATACTGTATCAACAGTTCAAAAAATCGTTTCATGGATACATCCTAGTGACCATGCTCGCCAAGAGAGGACTTGAGGATCATCGATTTAACGAAATAGACTCCATCACTAACGTATGTTTCACCGGCTTTTATGCCTTCGACAGCTACATCTTCGCCACTGTAGGTGATAGTCTTGACCACTTGGGGGAGATAAGGAACAGACTCATCTGATTCGTGCCCATGATCATCCTCTTCTTTATGATCGGCCTCATCTCCTCCTGTCTCCTCTTTATGGTGCACCTCTTCCGTGTGATTGCCTGGGCTTTCTGTTTCATGATGTGCCTCCTCCTGAGGAATGAAGACGACCCACTCTCCATTGAAAAGTGAAAGCGAACTCCTCCGAACCATCACTGATTCACGATAAGGGGGCAGTACGATCGCCATCTCTGCGAAAGCACCCAGCAGCAGCTTTTTCGGATCGTTTTCGATCCAGAAAAGCACCTGTGCCCGCTGTGTTTCGCTGTCGACCTCGGGCAGGAGCTGGACAAAGGTGCAGGGGTACTGCTCTCCGGCGAGGGTAATACGTCCGATGGTACTGGGCGTCACTTTCATCGCATCGTCAACACTCAGATAAGCCAATGCATAGTAGCCGCTCTGCTGGACCAGTGTGATCAGCGGCGTCTGTGCATCGACCGTAGCGTGCAGCGGCACCAGTAGCTCTCCCACGATGCCATCCGCATGCGCGATGAGCAGCAGTTCGTCGGTCGCCTCTTTGAGTCTGTCGGGATCGATACCCAGTGCTTTGAGCTGTGAACGGAGTGTATTTCTCTTTGATTTTATCTCCTGAAGCACGATCAGTTTGGCATTCTTCTCCTGTTTGGAGCCGACACCTTTTTGGTAGAGTTTTTCCGCAGTATCCAGATCATACCGGGCCGCTTCGATCTGCCTGGAGAGTGCGATATACTCCGCTGTCATTTTGGAGAGATCCATCGACTGGATCAACGCCACTCTGTCACCCTTTTTGACCTCGGCTCCCGGCTTGACGAAGTAGTTTTCGATATGCCCTCCCAGGATGGAGACGATCTGCTGCTTCTGATTGGAGAGCTGGGTGATTTTGGCATTAGTCGTGACGATTTTTCCCAATGGTTTGAGCTGAGCTTTTTCCAGCTTGATCGTATCGGCGACGGCAAAGATAGAGCAGAGTGCCAGCAGTAGTAGTTTAGTCATGGTATTTTCCTTGAAGGTAGTTGAGTTCTATTCTCTGGTCATTCGCCAGTTTTTGTGTCTGCAGGAGTGCTTTGCCTGTTTCGATCAGTCGGCGCTTGGTGATCATCAGATCCAGTAGTGATCCTTTGGAGATGCGGTAGCCCTCCTCGAAGAGGCTCAGGAGCTCTTTTTGCTCTTTTTGGAGTGTTTTGAGTGAGCGATACTCTGTCGAGAGATCGCGTATAGCACTTCGCAGCGACTCCCTCTGCATCGTTTCGCTGGCTTGCAGATGCTGCCGGTCGAGCTCTGTCTGACGCATCTTGATCATCGCCAGTGCTTTCTCTTCCCTGTTTTGGTTGAAGAAAGGAATGGGTACAGAGACCCCTACTCTCGCGATCGACTGATCAGGCTCCTTTTCCATTTCGCCATAGAGCGAGAAGGCTTTAAAGGTTCTGTCGTTGGCTGCCGCCTCTGCCGCGAAGATCTCTCTTTTTGCAGCAAGCACCTGCGAGAGCGGACTCTCGAAGCTGCCTGTAGAGACTTTGGCAAAAAGCGGATAGATAAATTGTCTGTGCAGCGTGACCTTTTTGCTCAAGCCTGCCAATCCAAGAAGCTGATAGTAAAGTGTCCGAGCCTGTCGTTTTGCATCCAGAATCTCTGTCTTGGCCATCATCGCCTCGGTTTTGGCTTGAATATACTGTGCCCTGCTCTCTGCACCACTCCGGAAGCGCTCCTCTGCGATACCCGACACTCTCTGACTGACTGCAAAATCCTGCTGGAGCAATGCAACAAGCCTCTCCCGATAGACATATTCCGTATAGAGCTTTTCCAGCGCTTTGAGAAAACCGGAGACACCCTGTGAGACATAGGCCTGCTGCAGCACTTTGCCGGCAGTAGCCTTCTGAGAAAGCGCATCATAATATCCGCCGGTACGGATGGGCTGTGAATAGGTCGCTCTATAGCCGGTCCGAATCTCCCCGATTTCCGGATTGAACTGACTGACTTCGACTTCCAGCAGAGGATTTTCCGCCCGCAGCAGGATAGCGCTCTCCTGTTTGGCTGCCGAGAGTGTGAGCCGTTTGCTCTGGAGGATTTTGGAGTGTCTCAGGACA
>JAOZOG010000116.1 GCA_029933395.1 Sulfurovaceae bacterium
TGTATATTTTTTGAGAAATTTCCAATAGATTTTTCCTGAAAAATTTCTTAAAGGATTTTTCGTTTATCGTTGGGTTTTTATAGGTTTCCATCTATAGGCACTATTCACTATCCAGAAACAGATAAGAATCACTGTGAATTCTGTATATTGTTTATATATATGGTGTGAATCTTTCTGGTTCCGGAGGTATGAAAAAGGTATGCTGAAGGTCATGTTGTATTTTGTATATAAGGGCAAAATTAGGCAAATCCCCGAATCAAGGGATTTGAAGGCCATTCCCAGTACTTGAAAAAGGCCATTTTAAGTACTGGGATGGTACTATGGGGGAGTACTGAAAAGGAGGATATGGTGAAAAAGAGCGTTCCTGGGGTGAGGATATTGGTGGAGAACGAGGAGTATGGAAGGTTCATGCATGGAACCACGGACTCGGAGAAGAGGGTGATGCTTGCGATATTGAAGGTTATGGGCAAAGACACCAATCTGTTCGTGGCCGGTGGTTCCGTGCGTGACGAGATTATGGAGCTGGCGAACGTTTCGGAGCAGACATTCAAAAATGCGATGGTCAGGTTCCGCCAGATGGGTTTTTTGATATCGACGCATTCCGGGATCAGAGGCGAGCATCAGGTTTCTATATTGTTTGCGGTGAAAGGCGACTACGGGAGGGTTTGGAACGTCGGAAGGGATATAGAGGAGAGACTTACGGGCATTGCCCACCAGGCGATGGTTCCGACATCCATAGACGGTGAGGATGCGGCTTTGACCAAGGAGGACCTTGCAAAAGTCGGAGCCATGGCGAAGAGGAAAGGATTCGTGTATTGAGCGGTAGTGGTATAATTGTGGGAAAAGAAAAGGAGGGCATATGAGTCTTTGGTCACAGATGGCGAGAGGTGCCGGTGATATAATAGGTAGGCTTCGCGAGGTGGGTCCGGATGTGGCTCTGGGCATGAGAGACGGTTTCAGTTTTCCCCGAGGCATGCCGAACAGGGGAGCGGCTCTGCGTGCAGGCCAGGAGCTCGGGAAGGTCGGACGCTATGCGAAGGACAATCCGTGGCAGGCCGGAGCCGCCGCCGGAGTCGGTGCCGGAGCCGGTCTCGGCCTGAAGAAGGCGTTCGGCGATTCGGCCGCAGAGAAGATCGACGATGCCACTGCGGTGCAGAGAGTCATCGAGCTTCAACAGCGTGAAGGCAGAAGGTTCACGATGCCGGAGATCGTCGAGATTCTGACTGCCCAGGGCATGGAGCCGGAGCAGGCCCGGGCCGTGGCTTCCAGGGTTATGAAGGCAAGGGGGTGATCCGTGGCGAAGAAGAAGGAGAAGATGGATATCAGTATCAAGCCTTCCAAGCAGGGTTCCTTCACGGAGTATTGCAGACGGAAGGGCTTCGACGGTGTGACTTCTGCGTGTATCGCGCAGGGGAAGAAGAGCAAGAATCCTGCTACAAGGAAGAAGGCCACGTTCGCAGGAAATGCGAGACTATGGAACAGGGGGTAGTTATGAGAAGAGGCATGATAGGTTTGGGTGTGGTTCTGGCGGTTCTGCTTGGCGGGACATTGGCCAACTGGACTTGGCAGTGGACTGGTTCCATGAAGAGCAGAGCGGATCATCAATGTACGGATGTCAAGGACAAGCTGTTGCTGGTTCCGGGTGAGCTGTTCGATCCGGACGGATACGGCGAAGCGCAGACCGGACGCTACACTCCGGGCTTCGAATATGTAAGCTGTGAAGACCTGGTCGGGAAAAAATGAGCAGAGACCTCGAATTGAGCAAGGCCGTGGTTCCCGAACTGCGTGACCAGTTCGAGGATATATGGCTGGCCACGACGGGAACCAGCCGGGAGCGGTTCGACAAGGCGATAGACTTCGGCGTCCTGATCATGCGCGGGTACGACAAGTACAAGGCGTACGAGAGCGTGTTCGGAGAGTGTTCGAACGTCCACCACCAGACGATCAGCTTCATGGCTTCGCGCTATGTGAACATGATCCTGGAGCGTTTGCAGGACATGAAGTACAATATGCTTCTGGACAAGCATATGCACGTTCTGGAGGAGATGTACACGCTGGCCACCGACAGGGCCATCGGAGCGAGAGGCAGGATCGATGCGGGCAAGGTCTATCTGGAGATGACGAAGAGGCCGGACACTTTGAAGGTCGATGTCACACACACGCACAATGTCGGGGCGGAGCTGAAGAGCACGCTCGACGACGTGCTGAAAGCCGTTTCCGGACAGGGCAGGATGATTCTGCCGGACGGGAACGTAACGGACGCGGAGGTAGTTCTTGAGTAGGAAGAAGGTGATCACGGAGCTCAAGGACGCCACGCTGGCTCCCACGAGACCGACGAAGTTCGACGGAGGGAGAATGGTGGATGAGGAAAAGAACATCACCCGCTTCGACTACTCGCAACCCTACAAGCCCGGGGAAGGCGCCCTCAAATTCTTTTCCTTCGTGAATCTCGTGTTCGGCGAACAGCCGAACAAAACGCCCAAGACCCACTTCATGTTTATGGATCATATCATGACGAGGCACACGCTACAGCAGGTGCTCGCCCACAGGGGTCTCGGCAAGTCGGAGATCGTATCGAACTTTCTCCCGCTCTACATCGCCTACGAGGGAGGCTTCCCCGGCTTCGGCCGGGTGGAAAGCCTTGTGCTTTTTTCCGATACCATTTCACAGGCGCAGGAGCATCTGCTCAATATGCGTCTGAACTACGAAAATTCCGACAGGCTCCAGTCCATGCTCGACATGGTGGAGACGAGGACGGTCAAGCCGAAAGTGGATCAGATCGCTTTCGACAATGCGGAAGGCAAAAGGATTTTCATCCAGGCGAAAGGCGCCGGGGAATCGATGCGGGGAACCAAGAAGGGGCAGGTCAGGCCGCAGTTCCTGATTTTCGACGATATTCTCAACGACAACATTCTTACGTCGGAGGTGGAGAGGAAGAAGCTCCACTCCTGGTTCTTCTCGACGGTTTCCAACGCCGTGGACATCACCCATTTCCGGTACGTGATGATCAACACGCCCATGACGGAGGATGATATCGTTGGCCGTGCGAGGGTGAGTCCCTCCTGGCACACTCTCGAGCTCCCCGTGGCCATGGATATGAACGTTCCCAGGGACGAGATGGTGGTTTCGTGGCCCGACCGCTTCACTCCGGAGCGTGTCATGCAGAAATACAAGGAAGCCAAATCGATGGGTGCGGAAGGCGAATTCTACAGGGAGATGATGCTCGAAATCACGAACAAAGAGCTTCAGCTTTTCGACATCAAGAAGATCAGGGAATTCGACACGGAGGATATCAAGGAGAATTTCCCGAACATGCTCTTCTTCACGGCCATCGATCTTGCGGTCAGCAGAAAACAGAGTGCAGACTTCACCGCTATCATTACTATAGGGGTGGACGACGACCAGAACTGGTTCATCGTCAGGGCGGACCATGGAAGATGGGACATGCACGAGACGATGGACGTTCTGTTCGAGAGGCATCTGAAAAAGTACAATCCGCTTCGCATCGGTGCGGAGAGAGCGTCGCACCAGCTGGTTTTCAACGACTTTCTGACACAGAGGATGTTGCGCGAACAGGTCATCAAGGAGGTGTATCCTCTGGCGTCGAACAGCCAGCTTTCGAAAGAGGTGAGGATCGCCACATTGGTTCCGAATGTCGAAATGGGTAAAATATGGATCGAGAAGAGGGACACGTCGTCCAAGAGAGAGCTTCTCCACGAACTTTCGATGATGACCAGGGAAGCCTGCCTGGCTCCGCACGACGACCTCGCAGACTGTCTCGCTTCCTTCAACGAACCCGGATTCGTAGTGTATCCGGGAGGATGGAAGGGAACGGAGACAGGTGAAGGCTCTTTTGCCTTCGAAGATGAAAAGTACCATGATCCATACATGGTTTAAGGATGGAAGATGACATACGGCGAATTCAAACAACAGGTTCTGACTACGCTTCTTCCCGGCCATACTGTAGACGATATCGACGCCGAAGACCTTCGTGTCAAGTCCGCCGTTCATCGCGCTCTTTTGCGTATAGCCGAAGAGACGATACCGCTTCGGCTTCGAACCAGCGACACGGATGTTTCGGTTCTGCGCAAGATAGATGAAAAGACGAGAATCAGGGTTCCGTACGAGATATATGGCGATGACGACGATATCGATATCGACAGCGCTCTTGTCAATGCGGTCGGGTATCATGTCGCGTCGGAGCTGGAGCCACAGCGTAAGGGGCATTTTCTGCAACAGTACGAACGGGTTATAAGAGAGAACAACACGAGGCTCATAGAGGCGGATACCGACATCTGTGAGGATGTGAGCAGATGGGAGGGGACATGGGTATAGATTGTCTCGGAGACGATTATCTGGCATGCAAGAGGGAATCGCTCGACTGCTCCACACAGGAGCTTCAGCAGATTTTCCAGGAAAGGTTTCCGTATACGGTCGGCGAGACGATTACGGGAGAGTGTCTGGTCTGGGACGATACGTTCATCACTCTGTGCCGTTACGCGATGAGCACGGACTGTATCGACGAGATGAGCGCACAGGAGAAGGTCATCTGGCGCAATTTCGTATCGTACGAGGATGCGTACTCGACGAGTCCCACGACGGATATGTGTAACGGAGAGGCCGTAGGGTGTACGATTCCGGACGAAAACGGCAAATCCTATGCCGTGTGTGCGGATGGTTCCATTTCGACGGAAGAGTGTCTTCCGGCAGAGCCTGACGGTTCGCTTCCGAAGGACTTCGTCTATTACGATCTCGATCAGGTGTTCATGGCTCTCGTGAATTGTGAAGAGTTCAACGACTGCGGGTGCACGGAACCGGTTCCGCTCGATGTCGGCGACTGCAAGCAGTGCGGATACGACTATCCGACCTGTAACCCATAGGAGTTGTCATGGCGAAGAGAAGAATGGTTCTCGATGCTCTGCGAAGAGCCGATATAACAGACCCGGAAAACCATATCCGGGCAATCAGGGAGATGGAAGACAAGTACGAAATCGATCCACAGCTCTATCCGGTGGCGAACGAGCTGAAGAAAGAGGCCGTAAAGTTCGATACGGCGGAGGGTGGTTCCGTTCGTGCGAAGAAGCTGAACGCGATAGCCGGCCTTATCCACGATACGGTAGGGCCTGCAGGGCCGAAGGGCGATGCCGGGCCACAGGGACCGGAAGGACCGGAAGGACCGCAGGGAGACCCCGGCCCCGAAGGGCCGAGAGGAATCAGAGGGCCGCAGGGCGTCCAGGGTCCCGTAGGGCCAGTCGGGCCGGAAGGCCCAGAAGGGCCGGAAGGGCCTCCAGGTCAGGGCATCTCTCCGCAGGGAGAGGCCACTGTCGCGGAGATCAACGCTCTCGATCCTGCGAGTCTGACAGCCGGGTGGGCATGGGTTATGCTCGATGCCGGAACCATCACGGTCGGCTCACAGCCGGTCGATGTCGTTATCGACGACTGGATCGTCTGGACCGCAGGTGGATATTTTATGAATGTCGGCCCCATCGAGGGCCCGCAGGGGCCGGAGGGTCCTCCAGGTGCGGACGGCCCGCAGGGTGATCCCGGTGTCGGTATCGACAGAATCGAGCTGGTCAACGGCAATGGCGCTCCCGGAACCACGGACACGTACAGAATCTTCTATACGGACAGTACGACGTGGGATTATTACGTCTACAACGGTGCGGACGGTGAAGACGGTTCCGGTTCCGGAGATATGCTGAAATCCGTATACGATACGAACGACAGCGGCGTGGTGGACGATGCGGAAGCTCTCGGAGGCGTGGCGGCATCCGGCTATTTCACGTCGAACGATTTCATCAGCACGTCCACTGGTTCCGGAGATGCGGGAAAGCCTATCGTTCTGAATGCCAGCGGCAAGGTGGACAGCTCGATGGTGGACGTTTCCATGTTCTATCCGGTAGGGCCATGGGACCCGTCGGCAGGCACGGAGTATCCGGATTCGACAGGCCACAACCCCGGCGCTTTCTGGTACGTGAACGAGCTGACGAATCCGACAGGCACCGACCCGGAACCGTACTATACGTTTACCGGCGGTGATCTGTCCGGTATGAACATAGAGATAGGGGACTATATCATCCTGACCTCTTCCGGATGGGGGTGGATGTCCGGCGGAGACAGAGACCCGGACCACTATCTGAAGCGCGATGGTTCCACTCCGATGACCGGCGCTTTGAATATGGGATCGAACGAAATCACGATGCTTCCGGATGAGAACGACTACGAATCTCTGCCGAACACGAACGGAGCCACGGTCGGCCAGCTGAAGAGGCTGAAGGCGGACGATGTCGGTGCGGCATGGGAAGTGCACGGTCACACGATCGATTCCGTCGAGAATCTGCAGACCGAGCTGAATGGAAAAGCGGCTGTGGTTCACGGCCATGTGATAGCGGACATCTCGGACTGGCCGACGGAGTTTCCTCCGGCTTCGCATACGCATACGATAGGAGAGATATCGGATTGGCCTACGGAGTTTCCGCCTGAAGCCCACCTGCACAACATCGCGGACGTAACAGACTTGCAGACTGAA
>JAOZOG010000460.1 GCA_029933395.1 Sulfurovaceae bacterium
TAAAACAATAAGAATGGTATCGGCTTTTATTTATGCCGATATGTTGTGCTTGCTGTTCGCTCTTTAACAATTCATTGTCAATGACACATTCAAAAAGAGATCGTGTATGGCTTATCAACTGTTTGGTCTGGCCGTAAACACTCTGATCGGATCATACGGTTCGTTACGGGTATAGATGGCATAGATAATACCGATAAGCTTTCTGGCTACAATGATCAATGCCTCTTTTTTGGCTTTGCCCCGTGAGCGATATTTGAGATAGATGGTATACATCTGTTCATTATGTTTGATCGCAGCAATGGCGGCAAGGAAGATCGCTTTCTTCGCCAGTTTGGCTCCCCGTTTGGCAAGTCTGCCACTTCTGGATTTTTCACCAGATTCATCGAGTGTTGGATAGAGGCCAAGATACCCCACGAGGGCCTTGGCCGAATGAAACCGGTCAAGGTTGCCGCACTCGGCAAGCAATGCCAGGATGGTTTTATCCGAAACTCCCGGAATGGTGCGAAGATTGTCGATGATATCGGAGATGACTTCCCTGTCCTCTTCTTTAAGCGGGGCATCTTCACTAAAGAGTGAGCGCATCGCTTCAAGCGTTTCATCAAGCATCTCCTGCAACATTCCGATCTGTTTGATATTCATACGGATATGCAGCGCTCTTGCTTCTTTGGCGACACCTGAATAGACGGAATGCTTTGCCCTATCCAAAAGAAGTTGCGCCTTCTCCTCGCTGAAGCTGTTTCCCTGTATGCCCCTGAAGGCCTTGAGTATTCTCTTTGCCGAAGCATACTCGTAGTGCCTGGCGGTAGGATACTTCTCGAGCAAAGCGAGTCCTGTAACACTGAAAGGATCTCTGATTACCGTTTCAAGCTCGGGAAAGACTACAGTCAGTATTGTCTGGGTATTGCGCTTGAGTGCTTTGATCTGATTGGAGAGTGACTCTTTATGACGATACAGCTCACGCAAAGAGTGCAACTGCTCCTCGGAGACATAGCCTTTGGAGAATCTGCCACTCTTAAGCAGTGCGGCAATCATCACTGCATCGATATTATCGTTCTTGACCCGTTTCATCGTATCCATCTCTCTAAATTTACTGGTTTGGTAAGGGTTCAATAATACCACAGGATACTCCAGAGATTTCAGGTGACGGTAGAGATTCTCGAACAATGCCCCCGTTGCTTCCATACCGATAAGTATATCGGAAGGATCGAGTCCAAGCTGGTCGAGATGCGCCCTCAGCTTCTCAAACCCCTTTTCGTCGTTACGAAACTTGAAAGGTTTGACCATCACACTGTTATCCTCATCCAGGACAGCACACACATGTACCCTTTTAGCGATATCGATTCCTGCATAAACCATACACGATCCCTCTTTGAAATGAAATTAGGTTTGTGCTCACAGCCTCCTAACTCTATAGAGCGGTAAGCTGACAAATAAATATCAAGCTTCCATCCAGCGTTTCATCGGTGAGTTTGGTTGACCTAAATTCAATAGGCTTATTTGCGTTGTTTCCCAACAAGGAGAAAACGGATTGTTCATTTAGTGTCATTGACTGTGAATTGTACAAGTGCTTACAGCAAGCATCGAATACTAACACAAACCCTACCTCCTTACCATCCACTTCGGTGATGGTGGGGAGGTAGGGTATTATAGGAGGA
>JAOZOG010000461.1 GCA_029933395.1 Sulfurovaceae bacterium
AGAATCCTCTATAAAATTATGATTTTTCTGCTCTTTTTCTATGTCCTGCTCGGCATACTGTTCGACACAAACTATGGATAAGGAGGAGATGGATAATGAAAAAAAATCTGTTTGAAATGGGAGCGGACTTTGGGGAAGAGTGGTCTTCAGACAATAAGACGAAGGGCACCAAAGCGCCATCATCTGCCTGCAGAGAAACACTCCCTCCCGAAAAACATCAACTTCATTTTGCCAAAGAGAAACGACGGGGAAAAGTAGTGACAATCGTCAAACCTTTCTGTCTGGAGAAAGGGGCGCTCCAATCGCTCCTCAAAACAGTGAAGAAAAAATTGGGAACAGGAGGCACGTCAAAAGAGAATTGGCTGGAGTTTCAGGGGGATATCCCAGAGCTGCTGCGAAAGCATCTTGAAGCGATGGGGTATCGCTTCAAAAAATAGGAGCGATCAATCCTCTTTGGACTGCTGTACCTTATCTGGCCTCTCACTGTCTGGAAGCTGTGAGAGATCCGCTTCATCGAAGAACTCCCGCTTGGGTATGGCAATCGCTACCGCCGTAACGACAATACCAAAGATCAGCACCACCAGATGCTCATGGCCCGGGAAAAACTCGGCCAGTGTCATCTTGCCCAGACTCTCTCCCATCATCGGCTTGAAAAAATCATCGTAATAGAGTGTGAAGACCAGTCCGCCAAACAGTCCGCCAATTGCTCCGATCAGCACATCGATACGCCCCTCGGCAATAGAGACAGGGCCTGTTCCGGGACATTTTCCGAGAATCGCCATCGAGATCCCGAAGAGCGTCCCCCCGATTATCAGACCCTGTAGCTGAATGGGCTTGATATGATAATGTGCCCAGTCTGCCTCGATCATAAAGTAGAGTGCGATACTGGTCAATCCTACAGCGAGAAAGAGCATCTTGGGGACGATCGTATCCTTGAGCATCGCAAAACCGGCAATCTTTTCAAACTTGTCCACCCGCGTATACTGGATGATCCCACCAAAAATCACTCCGATCAGAAAAACAAGCGCCAGAGAACCATGCCCCTGATGGATCACATTTTCAAACATTTGCACGATGCGTGAGGCGATCGTATCTCCCTCGGTTACAACAATCACATCCATCAATTTTCCTTCACATTATAAAAGAGTCTGCCCGTGACGATCACCACCACAAGCACCACAACACCAAAGATCATTGAAGAGATCGCCATCTGGCTCATTCCGGACATAAAATGCCCACTGGTACATCCTCCTGCCAGTCTCGCCCCGATAATCATCACGAAACCGGAGACAAAACTCCAGAGAAGCCGCGAAACAACTGAGTTGTTTTTATATTTTTTCCATCCTGTCGGTATCAGAGAAAGGCGGAAACTTTTAGTGATAAAAACCGAAGTAACAAATCCCCCAAAGAGTGCGCCAAGCAACATCACGCCCTCCCAGGCACCCGAGTCTTCGATATGATTGAGATAGCTGTATTTTTCGGGATCGAGATCAAAAATAATACCCGCAAAGTAGGGAACATACGTCGAAGCCCCGATCGGCCTGTCAGCACCGAATACCGAGAATGTCAGCAGGAGAAGGCCCGACATCAGAATGCCTCCCGCCCACCAGGAAAGTCTATTTGTCATAATTATAACCTTTATAATTTTTA
>JAOZOG010000462.1 GCA_029933395.1 Sulfurovaceae bacterium
CCTATACCATTGAAAATACACTCTGGCCGGAAAAGGACATCACTTCCAATACACTTAGAACCCTTGTCAGAAGATTGCGTGAGAAACTGAAATACAAATTTGTGGAAACTGTTGCCGGACGGGGATATATTTTCATTGTCAAGTATAACGATAGGTAAGATATAAACGGAAAAGATGTCTGCATGAAGTGCAGTCCAAAGCAGATTGTATTTTTTTTGTTGCATCCATCTGTCCCTCCTTCCCTTTGGAAAGGAAGAACTTTTTCTATATGAAGAGAAGGAAAACTGAAACATCAGTCTCCTCTCCCGCTCATTAATGCTTCGTCAAACGCAGACTTGACGGATATCCGTAAGAGTCATAATCCGCAAAACCGTATCCCAGAAGACCAAAAGGAACACTGCTTGTGAAATCATGCGATCCTTCATCGATCTGTATCTGTGCTGTAGAGAAAGAGGTGTTTCCGGGGACTGTTGTAAATTCACTGCTCGCTATCGCTGCACCGTCCATCATGATATCACCGACATTGGCTGTAGGAGCGACAATATTGACATAATCCGTAAAACCGGTCGGTGTCTGAATGATATGCTCTGTATCAAACTGGTTTATGGCCGGGACAATAGCCATGAACGGGTCTGATGTAACATCATCATAAGTAGATCCATTTGAATACTGAAGGGCCATGATCGGGTGATTCGCTTCTATATACTTAGAACCATCAAGCATCATTTCATGGTATTGACCGGCATTCAGCGTTGCCACGACCGTACCGTCCACCTTGATCTGTGTGCCGTCAACCGATGCTACGAACCTGAAGGTATCACCGCCGATCCTGGTTGCCAGAGGTACGGTAATAAATGTTTTTTCCCATGTATCGACCGGAAGCATCTGTTCCACAATATGATCACAGGCATACGCATCATCAGGTACATCTGTACACTGATTCCCGCTCAGTACAGCAATATTCTTGTCACTGCTTATATGTGTACCCATCAATTCACCTGTGTATTGATACTGATAGGTCTCTCCCTTGTTCAGAGTCACACTGCCTGAAGTACCGTCAGGGAGACGATAGTTGACCGCCGTATTGTCTTCTATAGCTATCACAGAGAATTCGTCATCCATGATATTTTGATAGCCTGCCACATAGTATTCAGTTGACAATATCCGGTCAGGCAATGACAAAAAAGCATCCGTTGTATACTGTAACTGATTCAATCCTACCACAACTATATTCTCTGTGGCAGAGATCTCTATCATTTTATTCTCTGTTCCCGTTCCTATCTGCATCATCCTGTCATCAATAACCACTTCTTTGGCCATATTTGCAGTAATATGTTCAGTAACCATACTGCCATCATCAGAGAAAGTGATATTGACATCCGTATCGACATCACTGGAAATATAAAAGGCCAACTTGTCCGGAGTATCATAGTTCTGCATGAATCCCGTATGGAATACCTTACCTTTGTTTGAAGGCGGTGGCGGTGGTGGTGGCGGCGGTGTACCTCCTGCAAGCTGTGAGTTTGACTGCACTCCTTCACTTCCACAACCGGTCAAAGCCAGAACTGCAGACACGGAAAGCATCAATGTCGCTGTTTTAAAATTCATATATTTCATTTTCTATTCCTCCTTAGAATTTATAAGA
>JAOZOG010000117.1 GCA_029933395.1 Sulfurovaceae bacterium
CCGTGACTGCCGTGCTTGTCTTTGCTTCCGTGACTGCCATGTTTTGATGACTTCTTCTCAGTGATCTTTAGGTCAATATAAGCAGTATTCACGTCATTTTCTTCCGACCAGAATGTCTTATGTTTTTCAAAACACTCTGCTTTCCATGACGCCTCTGTGTTATCCTGAGGCACATTATTTTTATCCTGATCAAGTGCAGGGCACCCCTCTTTTTCTGATGTGTAGCGATAGATGCCACCAAAGGTGATCGTGTACTCCCTGGTTTTGCCTTTTTTGTCCGTAACAGTGAAAGAGTCTTCTTCCGGGCTTCCATCCAGGCCAATGGCATCCGAACATCTGGTCTGCTCTGTAATGCCATCACTATAAAAGGAAAAGTTGGAACCTGCTACCGGCCAATATTGATTGAGTACTTTTTGTTCATTGTTGAACTGAAGCGATGATTTGCCGACATACTCACTAAAAACTGTACGAGGACAATACTTTATTTCATTCCACCAGACTTCACCATTGCTATCAATCTCAGTATTCAGAGTTTCCCACTGATGTAAATCATGCTCATAGTGTCCCTTGTGTACCAGGTTTCCTTTTTCATCATAAATCTCAAGGTTCCAGGAGATGCCAACTTTTATCGTTCCGCCAAAACCAATCGAAAAGTTATGATGCTGAAAGCCAGTCAGCGGATAAAAGACGCTATCTTTTCCAACTATAATCTTTCTTCCGCCATTCTCTTTTTTGGATTCATTCTTGTAGCCGTAACCTATCAGTCCTATACCGCTTGCGCCACCGATATCATCACCGGGACCACCTACACTGATCCAGGGATCTCTCTCGTTCGCTCCCCACGCCAATGCAGGATAGGTATCTTCCCCATGAGTCTGGTCGCGTGCATCGCGTAAATTGCCGTTGTTCTGATCGCCATATTGTGTAAAGGCTGATAGAGGCCCCTCCCTGAACCATGGCCCATCCTGAGTCTGATCATCCTTGCCCGGCTTCATCCAATAGGCATTGCCGTCTACTGAACCTTCAACGAATCCACCATATGTCTGATAGTAAAATATGGTATCTCTATTTTTCTTCGCATAGGCTGCTGAGCTTGCACCTATGAGTAATGCAGTTGCCAGGATGGCACTTGTAGTTAAGCTTTTTTTCATCATAAATTCCTTGTGAAATCCACAATGAGGCATCCCGACTATCTCCGAAGGAGACTCTAGGCTTTCCGTCCCTGTCTCACGATCAGGTTTGGCGTTTCTGAAATGTAGTAATGTGATAATTTATTGAATGAGGCATCCCGACTATCTCCGAAGGAGACTCTAGGCTTTCCGTCCCTGTCTCACGATCAGGTTTGGCGTTTCTGAAATGTAGTAATGTGATAATTTATTGAATGAGGCATCCCGACTATCTCCGAAGGAGACTCTAGGCTTTCCGTCCCAGTCTCACGATCAGGTTTGGCGTTTCTTAAAACAGTGTTTTTGAATTTATTTTTTTAATACAGTAATAAAATTATAGTAAAAACTGTATAAAAGATTACTTAAATAGAAAATTTTTTCGTCAAAATTTTAGAATTTTTGAAACCCCAAGCGGGAGCTTGGAGTTAATGGAAGGTTGATATTATGGGGCAGGACAGAAAGCTACCGGGTCTCCATCTGTACCGCTCATACCCTCAAAAGTCCATCTCTTAATCAAATCGGAATCATCATTCTTGCCGCTTCCGACGGTGCCTCCACAATCACTTGGATCGTTCAGGTCTTCCTCTGAGCAGGAGATGTGAAACATTGACTCCCCTATCTTGACATTGTCACCCTTGAAAAGTTCCAAAACAATATCTTTTGGATTGTCCTCGGAGAGCCCTTCCACGATAAGAAGATCACCTACAGCAACCGGATTGGTAATAACCTGTGCGGGAGGATTGCCGCCCTTTCCTACTTCACTGAACCATACATTGATTTTTGTAATAGTTGTGTTATCGGTATCGTTAAGTCCCTGCCATCTCAGAGCCAGTTTATCGATCGGCTTCTGATCTTTACAGCTTCCTTCGGAGGGCTGTGTGCTGCAGTCTGTCAGAGAGGAACCATCGCTGCCACCCATATTGACCAGTATCCAGTCGTTGATAAGGCTACTGTCGTCTTTCTTGCCGTTACCTTCAGCTTTGCCGATATCGCTTTCGTCATTCATATCTTCATCAGAGCAGGATATATGGAATACGGATGTTCCGGTTGTTCCGTCACTGAATGTCAGATTCCAGGTAATATCGTTCCCCTTGCCTTCCAGTCCGGTTTCAGTCACTTCTTCACCATTGTCCACATCAGTGATCACTGTCCCGTTCATCAGTGTGACGGTGGTGTCATCTGCTCCATTCCACTTCATCGTGATAGAGTCGATCGGTTTGATATCTTTACATGTACAGCCTCCCTCATCTCCTGCTTCTTCAATTTGCAGACGAATCCAAGCAGTACTTTCATTGTTTTCTTCAGACCAGAATGTAGCGTGCTTTTTGAAGCATCGGATCTGCCAGGATTCATCTGAATCATCCATTGGTACATCATACAAAAGTGGATTCAGAGAAGGGCATCCACTTACTTCAGGGTGGTAATGCCAGAAACCATCTATCGTGATCTTGTACTTCTTCTTCCCATTATTGAATTCTACCGTATTTGTTTCTCCGCTGTATCCAAAAGCATCTGCACATACAGTTTTTTCTGTGTGACCATCACTATAAAACAAAAAGTCATGTCCACCTAATGGCCATGCTGAATTCAGATCATGCTGATTTTGATTGAACTGTTTTGCGGTCATTCCCGTATCGAAGTCTATGGTTGAACGAGGACAATATGTTGGATCACCAAAAAATACATTACCATTGCTGTCGATCTGTGTATTCAAAGTCTCCCACGCATACATATGAAACTCATTGTGTCCGCCAAATATCTTTTTGCCTTTCTTGTCATAAAGATTCATATTCCAGGAAACCCACATACTCACTGATCCGCCAAAACCGATCGGGTAGTTGTGGTGCTGTATGCCACCCAATGGATAGAGTACAGACTTTTTCCCCACTACAATCTTCCTCCGTCCTTCGTTTTCACCTTTGCCAGAATCTTTGTATCCGTATCCGATCAACCCAACGCCACTTGCGCCACCTATATCGTCACCCGGTCCACCCTCACTGATCCAAGGGTCTTTCTCTGGATGTCCCCATGCTATAGCAGGGTATGTATGCGGATAGTAGGGATCACGAATATCGGCCACATTACCGTTCTTTTGATCACCAAATTCAACAGCATGTGAAAAAGGCCCCTGTCTCAACCAGACTCCATCCTCAGTCTCGTCATTGTGGCCACCCACGAACCAATAGGCTTCACCTTCTACTTTGAATCTGGGATTGGTACTGTCTTCATCGTACATAAATCCACCATATGATTCATAGTAGAATGCTGTCTCACCTTTTGATCCATGTTTATCTTTTGATCCATGTTTATCTTTGGAACCTTTTGATCCATGTTTATCTTTGGATCCATGATGAGTTTTGGATCCATGTTTATCTTTGGAGCCTTTTGCATCGACAAAAGAGCTCATCCCTATTATCAAAAAGACTGCCAAAACAGAATTCATAATGTACCTGCTTTTCATTACTTTACTCCTTTATACATATTACTTTAGCAACCCGACTATCTATTTAAGATTCGTGGCTTTCCGTCCCTATATCGCTATAGGTTTGGCTTTATAGTCATAAGATAATTTAACCTTACATCAGTATATTACACTTATCAAACTTATAAATTTATTAAATGAATTTATTGATATACTATTTTGGTTTTTTACTGTGAGTATGTGAAAGGTATTTTTATGTGATGGTGTAGTATAGAGTAATTTTGTTCAGGTTTCCTCCGAGGCTGATATCGAAAGCGATCCTTTCAATCTTTCTGTATTCTTCCAGATCGAGTCTGATAGCGAAGTGGTGCTCGATCAATGGAATCAATCTGGGAAAATCACGACACAGAAACTCTATCTTGACAGATTTCAGTTTGCCGATATTATCGAATCGTCTTACCAGAAGATAGTCATAAGCAATCACTCTTATCTCTGCAGGAAAGTCGAAGGAAAACTTCTCTCCCAGATAGTCGAAAAAATGTAACTCATCGTGAATTTTGGCATATAGTTTGTATCCGCTCATAGTCTGATCTATAAAATCGATACCAAAAAAATGAAACTGATCTTCGAAGTTCTCCTGTCTGATAAGTATCCCTGAATGGTGCAGATAATCTCTCGAAGCTTGCTCTGAGATAAAAAAACCGTAAAAAGTCTCCCGTGTATTTATCTTGGCAGCGAGGCTGAAAGCGAAGCGTTTGAAATAGCGAAGATGGTGTTGAAGAAATTTTGGGACATAGTCTCTGTTTTTGGAAATGGAGAGCATGAATGTTTTTTCGGCATCGAACTCCTCTGCTGACAGGTAGTTGCAGTAGTAGATAAATCTGTCATGATAGACCGGCTCACTTTTTGGCTCAAATAGAGCGGCAAATCTGATAGTTCTGTCTGTTTTTTCCAGCGAAAAAGAGGTGATATGTTCCAGGGAAGCACGGTACTGTTTATCGATTCCGTTTTCCAGAACGATCAGTTCGGCTCTCTTGAAGCGTTCACTGTTTTTTGCTCTCCAGGCAAACATAGAGTGGTTTGCCGCAAGATTTCCCACTCCGCTGCACTGCTTGACGGCGATACATTTATGGCAGGTGGGCAGAAGTGCAGAATGCATCCAGCTTTGATGAATGGCAGCGAATAGAGACGGTTCCTTGATAAGGGAGTCGGCATATCTGCTGTAGTTGTATCCGCCCAATATGAACTGCATCACACAGTAGGGCAGTCCCCATATACCAAAAGGCTTTTCTATCTTGTAAAACATACTAGGAAGCTCTCCCAGAAATGTGAGTTCTTTAAGAACAAAACTATTTTTGTTTACCAGAAGAATGAGCCCCAGCGATGTCTTGTCGGAGAGAAAATGGGTGAGTACCTCCTGGAGCTGTGAGGCACTCTCTTTGTCGAGATGAAAAATATAGCTCAATTTTATATTTTTGCAGTCGGAGAGAGGAGACAAAACATTCCTTCTCAATACGACTCTCCCTCTCCCCCTTCGCCTTCGAAAAACTCTTCGCGGACATCAATGACATCGATCTCCACTTCGGGGCTCTCTGCCTTGAGGCCGTTTTTATCGGTTGCGATAGCTTTGACGATATATCTGCCGACTTTGTCGCACTTGAAAACATTGGACTTCATCGCTTTGCCGTTACTGTAATAAACTACATCGAGAGCTTTCCCTTTTGGGGTAAAGTGCGCCTCCAGTTTCTTCTCTTTGCCCAAAGAGCAGCCCATATCCTTGAGACCATCTCCGTATTGGGGGAAATCATACTTCGAGACAGCGAAACGTGCGGTGAGTAGATCATCAATGGATAGCTTGTCGTAGTTGGAGAAGCTGCATATTATACTATACGATCCCTCCTGAAATTTCAAGCCCGGTTTTTCCGGGATGGAGAACGTCTCCTTTTTTTTACGGTCCAGAGCAAATGTAGCCTGGGGGATACCGGTTTCATCTTCGACCTGACACTGCCCCTCCGATGCATTTCGCACTCTGAATGAAGCCTGAGTAGATTGAATAGTCTGAATAGGGGTGATAGTGCCGAGATCCTCTCTGTGGGCAAGTACAGGTGTGAATTTGGCATCTTTCAACGACTCCATAGCAGACTTGACGAAGGATTCATCTCCGGAAGGAAATTCGAGAAAGTAGTCTATCTTTGGACTGACCGTCGGAGCAGCACTGATCACCTCGCCTTCGTATTTGACCGCTACTGTTTTGTCGCGATAGTGCCCTACGACATCAGCGATCAGAGAGACATTATCCTCGCCCTCCATCTCCATTGAAATCTTCACATCATACTGTGGATTTTCGAGATATTTGGAGATGATCGCTTTGACCTCTTCGCGATCGAGAAAGGGAGGTTCTTTTTTTTCGCACCCCACCATAACTATTGCCGTCAAACTCAACAATATCATACCGTTTGTTTTGTTCATCTGCAAACCATCCCCTTTAAAAGCAAAAATAAATCATAGCATTTTTACTCTTTATTGTTCACGCATTCCCAGACCATCGAACGTGTTCGGGATTATTATTTAATTCAAAATCCTTCCTGTTTCACCGGTATTTTGGCTCGAAAATATAAGGAGATTGAAGATATACTTTGAAGAAAGGAAAGCGTTGAAAATAAACCTAAAAGCATCTTCTGTAGTCAAATTCCTCTCGATCATTGCGATCATCCTGATCGTTATCCATATCATCATTCTGTTTATTTATTTTATTGTCAACGATCCCGAAAAGTTTGACTTTGTCCGTCTGTTTGATCTTGATATGGAGACCAATATCCCCACGCTCTTCTCTTCTGCCATTTTGCTGATCAGCGGATTTCTCTTTTATCTTCTCTCCAGGATATCGCAGGA
>JAOZOG010000463.1 GCA_029933395.1 Sulfurovaceae bacterium
AGTTGGCGTATTTCGTGACTCCGCTTTTCTTGTAATGCATACGCTTCAATCCCATAATGGACGCCGTAACGAAGAACAGGGAGTTTCTCACGATGGCCGGATCGACTTCTTTACCTGCTATCCTCGACACTTCATCAGTCAGGATATTTAGAATTTCTTTCATCTTTTATATCCTCCAGCTTCGTTTCTCTTGCTTCATTCGTTATTCTTTGAAGAATTTCAATTTCATATTTTTCACATTTTATTGGATTCATTTTGTTTTCTTTATCTTTATATGAAATATATATTTTAATGTTTTCGTTGTTTTCGCACCCTTCAACTACTGTAATTTCATCAAGATCGATTTTTCTAATTATTTTTGTTAAATATCCCTGATCTTTCTTATACATTCGTATCACAATCATTTTTCGTTTCCATCTTTTATAAATTCTGAAAACAAATCTACATATTCAGGATTGGCATTCAGAAATTTTTCTACCGCATTGTCTATATCTATTTTTCCTTCCTTGTCCGGAACCACGGCGATGACTCTGCGTTTTCCTTCTTCGTAATCTATCAACACTTTTGCCCTTTGGTAGTCGTTTCCTTTGAAAAGCAGATATGGATTGATTCTAAATCTATAGTCAAACCGTTCATTTGGTCTTACTTTTTTTATTACATCGGAACGTTTCAACGCATTTAACGCATTTGTTACCTGTTGGTGGCTTTTCATTCCAAGCAATTTTGCGAATACTTTTTTCTTTTCTGGAGTCATATTTACAATTCCATTATCTGACATATTCATACTTCTTACCATCATCATCAGAACTGCTATATGCCGCCCTGTCAGATCGTATAGTTTTTGTATATCGTCGAAGAATAATTTTGCAAATTTGCTGTTCAGCTCTTCTCCAGTATCCATGTCGATTATCATTGTTGATCCTTGCTTATTGGTATCGGCAATTCGATCGCCTTTTACAATAAACATTATATCAGTTTAAACCAAACATTTAACTTAAACTGGATATGAGTTTAAACTTATAGAGTTTAACGTTAAACTCATAGAGTTTGACAGGTCGGGTTTCCCTCTATAGGTTCTATTATTTTACGAGCCATGGAACCAGGCGACGTAGACACAGTATTGTAGATGTTTGGGGATTTGTGCTATCGCTATGATTCGTCTCTACGCGCTTCAATCGCCGGCAGTCCTCACTCCTGGCTCCAGCCGCCTTCGGCGGCCCGCTCCGCTTTGGAGCCACTCGTTGCGGGCTGGCGGCTCAATCGCGCTTCGAGACGAGAAGGAAGGAGGGTATGGATCAAGGCGAGCATTTGGGGATTTCTTTTTTGATATTTTTCAGATATTCGTTGTGGAGCTTGATATTCGTTACCGTGTTGCGTTTCGATATTCTTTTGATTTCACGATCTAGGAGTGGCTCCGCTTCACAATATTTCAATTCGTCTATCTCTTCGAGCTTTTTTATAACTTTTCTGTCTCCGACGCTTTCGGCTGCCTGCATCAATGCATCGAATGTTTCCTGTACCTGTGCTATGAATTTATCGTCTTCCTCTTTCATCAACTCTGCTTTCAGCTTGACGGCTTCCGGATTTATCATTTCCTTCAGCTTGGCTCCGATTTCATTTTTTTTGTATTCCTTGTTCGCCA
>JAOZOG010000464.1 GCA_029933395.1 Sulfurovaceae bacterium
AAATTCTCCAAAAAGGTGTAGTCAAACCCGACATTGTACTGGTACTTCGGCGACTGTGCCGGCGCACGTCCTGTCATCTCGGGCGTATACTCGTCAAATTCGGCATGCAGCAGCCCCAGTTTGCTGTAGAGGTGCAGGCTGTCGTTGGGATAGTAGTCCAGTTCCGATTCCAGGCCGTAGTAGGTCCCTTTGGCGGCATTGTCAAAGTAGTCCGAGAAGCTGTGATCCTGTGCCATATAGGCTTTGACCTGCTGATCTTTCCGTTTCCCGTAAAAGAGGTTGAGGCGATTGACCAAAGTACGGTTGAAATAGCTTGAGTTCACCCCCGCATCGATGTTCCACAGTGTCTCTGTCTTAAAGGTTCTTTTGTCAGCCGGTATGGTGTTGTCCGCATTGACCCCTCCGGGCTTGTAGCCGCGTGAGATCGTTACATAGTAGAGGTCCGTCGCATCCGCCTGATAGCTCAGTCCGATCTTGCCGCCGTAGAGATTTTCATCCGTATTTTCAGTGAAAGCATTGGTGTCACTGTAGTCCACATCCCAGTTCTCCGCTCTCAATCCGAGTGTCAGCATCAGCTTCTCCGTCAAGTCGCTGTCCAGCTGGCCGTAGACCGCTTTGTTCACTGTATCATAGTTATGCCTGAATGTTTCCCAGTGGTCATCCTTGAAATGGTTGCGTGTCATCTCTTCACTGTAGTCCTTGTAGTAGAGACCGACCGTCCATTTCGTCGTACCATTGAAAATTTTGCCATCCTCATCCGAAACCAGGCGGATATCGACATCGGTCTGTTTTCTGTCGCGCAGATACTGGTCAAACCAGTCATACGGCCAGAGGGCAGCATCGAACTCACCCACATACGACCAGTCCTCATCATAGCTGTATTCCGAGTCTGTACTGCTGTGGCTCACCGCAGCGACCAGGTGCATCGCACTATTGATCTGGTTGGTATATCGAAGCGAGAAGGCGTCGGTATCCTGCGTATCTTTCCCCGGTTTGTCCGCATGGGATACCCATGAGTTGTCCAGCGTGAAGGCATCGTATCCGTTGTCGACATCAGCATGGATGTAGTTCAGGTCTATCGTACTGGAATCGGTGACGAACCACTTCAGCGCCGCTTTGATCGTCAGTTCATCGATGTTGTTCGTATCATCTTTACCCAGATAGCTGTTCTTCATATATCCGTCACTGCTGTTCTGGTACACGGAGAGCCGTCCGAGCAGCCTGTTCTCGATGAGCGCGCCACCGACAGCCGCGCCGACACTGTAACTGTTGTAGTTTCCCGCACCCACTTCGACATGCGCCTGCGTCTCTTCGGTCGGGGCATTGCTCTCGGCCACGATCACCCCCGCCATTCCGTTGGCACCGAACGTCGTCCCCTGAGGCCCGCGAAGCACTTCGATCTGTCTGACATCGAACAGTGAAACGCCCAGCGGGTTCTGAGAGAAGTCCATCCCGTCCACGATCACCCCTACCGAAGGGTTGATAGGTGTCTCGAACTGGCTGCGTTCACCGATCCCGCGGATCTGGATATGTTTCGCTTTGGAAGCACCTGCGGAAAAGTTGACATTGGGTGTGGAAGCAAGCACTTCGATAAAGGGCTGAGACGCTTTTTCCACTACGTCACTTTCCGAAATAATGGA
>JAOZOG010000465.1 GCA_029933395.1 Sulfurovaceae bacterium
AAAGCCGATAAGGCGGTTTACAATACCTTTCTGCAGGTACTCGACTACGGCACACTCAGGGATACCAAAGGCAATGAAGTGGACTTTACCCATACGATCATCATTATGACCTCCAATCTGGGCGCTGCCGAAACAAGAGGTATCGGTTTTGGTGAAAATGCCAAACTCTACAAAGAGTCGGCCGTAGTGGATTTCCTCACACCGGAGTTTCGCAACCGGCTCGATGGAATACTGGAGTTCAATCCGCTTACCCCGGAGGTCATCGTAAACGTGATCGATAAATATCTGGATGACTTCTCCGAGGTACTGTCGCAAAGAGATATCACGCTCGATGTCTCCCCGGAGGCCAAAGTGATGCTCAATGCAATGGGCTTCCAGAAGGAGATGGGTGCGAGGTCGGTGCATCGAATGATCAACAGCGAATTCAAAAGGGCTGTCTCCAAAGAGATCCTGTATGGCAATCTGGATGATGGCGGCAATATCGTTATCGATATTAACGACAAGGGGTTTGTATACCAATTCAGGCAGTCATCACCCGTAAAGCAGCCACCCAGAATAACGATCCCCGAGATCGATCTGGAGCCTGACGAATCCGGCTGGGGCTTCGAGACGGCGGTCGAGGCACAGGAGTATGCCAGGAGCAATACGGGCACTGTTATCAACAGAGCACCTTCGGGAGTCGGATTTGTTGTCAAAATGACAAAAAATGTCCATTGGAGGAGCTATACTTTATCTATGAAAACGACTGAAAAACAAGCACCTACTATGACCGTACACCAGCAGGAAATCTTCGATGTGATTACAGAGCAGATAGAAACCAAAGTCTCCTCGCTGCTCAAAAGCGACCGTATCGAGGAGTATCTTCTCTCTTTGACGGGGGCGGCCGGAACAGGAAAGACCTTTCTGACGGTACAGATCGCCAAATACCTTGCAGCCAGACAGCAGGAGCTCTCCTATCCGCAGCAGGCTGAGTACAACTTCGTCATTACCGCACCCACACACAAGGCAGTCGGTGTCATCGCCGATACGATAGCCAAAGCCGGACTGAAGGCGAGCTGCAAGACGATCCATTCGTTTCTGGGCATCAAGCCTTTCGTGGACTTCAACACAGGCGAAGAGCGCTACAAGATCGACAAGACGAAAAAAACGAAAGAGGCTACATCCATTCTGATGGTCGATGAGAGCTCCATGGTGGGTTCGGAGCTCTACGAGTTCATTCTGGAAGCGGTAGAGGAGGGACGTGTACAGCTTGTTCTCTTCATTGGTGACCCCTTCCAGCTTTTACCGGTGAATGATGATGCGAACAGTATCTATCAGCTAAGACATCAGTTCAATTTGACAGAAGTGGTCAGACAGGCGGAAGAGAGCTATATCATCAATATCGCTACTGAACTTCGTGATCGGATAGAAAGAGAGGAGTATATGAATCTCAAGGAGTTTTTTATAGAGTCTGCCCGTACCTACAAAGAGCTGAAGATCTTTCACAACAAAACAGATTTCCTCGATGCGTTTTACCATAATGAAAAGTGGTACGACGAAGACAAGGTTCTCGCAGCCCATATGAACAAAAACGTCGATGCATTCAACAGGGAAATCAGAGGCAGATACTGGCACCAAAGGGGAGTGGATGCGACT
>JAOZOG010000466.1 GCA_029933395.1 Sulfurovaceae bacterium
AAAGTTTATCTGCCTGTTTACTGCAGTGCGGGATCAATGTCAGTCTTTTGAAGTGTTCTAAAATAACTGTTGTGTTTTGCATTTTCTCTCTATTCTAAAAGTATTAATCTTATTATGCTTTATGATCTCAAACATACATCATTTCAATCGGAATCGATTTTGGTTTATAGAAGGTATATTTCCCAGTCAAATTCCTTCAAACTCCTTTTCCGGAATAGCGACAACACGTCTCTCCATACGGTTTATCTCCTGTAATAGTTCATTCGAGACCTCTTGCATTGCATTAAAGTATTCGCCCGCTAATCTCTTGGAATCATCTGAAATTTTTCTCTTTCTACCAAAAAGCTTACTGAAAAATCCACTCGGCTCTGTGTTGTAATATATTTTATAGATATTCATATAGATATCATGGAGCTGAAAATGAAGCTGTTCTATTTTGCTCATACACTCCAGTGGATTATTTTGCAGGGCATTGAGTTTTTGTGCCTCAGAGTAGAACCATTGACCGAATTTGCACTCTGTAGAGTTCACAGGGATCGACTCCTCACCGATCTTGAATCCGGCGATGAGCATTTAGGCACGCTGTACCCAGTTGATATGGGCAGCTTTTGCCGCCCTTAGTTGATCCAATACTTCATTTTTTTTCATAAAATATCACTCCTTTTCTAAAGATATATATTCAAACCATATCAGAAATACCGATCAGAACTTCTTTCCCTGATAATAGTCATAAACCCACGCTGCAACCGCATTAAGCTCCTCTTCGCTCAGTTTGCCTTTTTGTGACGGCATCAGGTCGAACTTCTCCAGTGCCATCGCTTCACACATACTTTTGTCGAGATCTGGGTAGATGACATAGTCCTTGATAAACGCAATCGTCACCGCTCTGTGGATCTCATCGTCGATATCTTCGACGATTTTGATATTTTTCTTCAGCTGGTTGGAGACTTCGATCATCGGTGGCGCTTTGACGGTTTTGAATATCTTTTTCAATTCCGGCTTGGTAATCATCTTGATGTGGCACGAGGCGCACTTCTGATCAAAGACCTGCTCCCCGTCTACCTTTTTCTCCGCTGCCGTCAATGACACTGCCGCTATCAACGCCATAATTGCTATACTTTTCATAAGCTTATCCTTGTGTATGTGAAAATTTAATTTTTCATTGTACCACAAAAGCTTCCCGAATATTTGGATACAATGCGAAAAAAAATTGAGGAGGCTGGGATGTGTCTTATCGTTACGCTGGTGATGGCCTATTTCTCTATCGCCAACCTGATGGCGGGTAACTACACTGCCGGCATCCTGCAAGGGGTCATCGCACTACTCTTTTTGCTGCTTTTGGCCAGGAATATCTATGTCACCGTGCAGGAGAGAAAGGGATGCAGTGTGAGTGGTTGCAGGATCACGGAGAGTATCGCCAGACTTTTTGGTAGGGGCAAAGAGTAATGATAGAGCACTTCTTCACCTGTCCGTACTGTTGGCAGCGCATCTCGATGGTTCTCGATCCTCTTGAAGAAGAGAGCAGTTATGTCGAGGACTGTGAAGTCTGCTGCCGTCCTATCGAAATCCGTTTCGTTTTCTCCGGAGAGAAGCTTGTCTCATTCGATGCGATCCGAATGGAAGGAATATAAAA